>JADLDF010000101.1 GCA_020846815.1 Gammaproteobacteria bacterium
GCTTCGCGGTCTTCCTGGTCGCGAGCCTGCTGGCGAGCGTCGCGCCCTCGCTGCCGCTGCTGGTGCTGGCGCGCGTGCTGCAGGCCATGGGCGTCAGCGTCGCGACCGTGGTCACGCGCGCGATCGTTCGCGATTCCTACGAACCCGAGTCCGCGGCGATCGCACTCGCCTTCATCACCGCGGTCATGGGCTTCGCGCCGGTGATCGCGCCGCTCATCGGCGGCCTGGTCTCGGGCGCTTTCGGCTGGCGCGCGGTCTTCTGGATGCATGCTGCGACGGCGGGCCTGCTGCTGCTGCTGATTGCGCTGCAACTGCGCGAGACGCGCCCGGCGAGCGTACAGCCCGTTTCGATCGCCGGGCTGCTGCAAGGCTTCGGCGCGCTGCTGCGCGAGCGACGCTTCCTCGGCTATTCGCTGAGCTACAGCTTCATCAGCGGCGGCTCGTTCGTGTTCGTGACCGTCGGTGCAGCGCTGTTCGAGCGTCTCTTCGGCATGAGCTCGGCCCAGTTCGGCTCGATGTGGGCCGCTCTGGCCGTATCCTACGTGCTCGGCGCCGCCTCGGCCGGCACTCTGGCGCGACGCTGGGGCACGCGGCGCGTCACGCGCACCGGCATCCATCTGAACCTGCTGTCGGCCGCGATCTTCTGTGCGGCGGCGCTCTGGCCGACGCCCGAGCTGCCGGCATTCGTCGCCGCGCTCGCACTGCAGACCATGTCCAACGGCCTGGTGTCGCCGCTGGCACTCGCCGGCGCGGTCGGCGACCACCCCTCGCTCGCCGGCATGGCCGCCGGTCTGTCGAGCTCCATCGCGATGCTGATCTCCATGGCCTGCGCGATGCTGACCGGCGCGCTCTACGATGGCCGGCCGCTGACCACGGCGATCCCGCTGACGCTGGCCTGCATCGCCGCCTGGTTCGCGCTGCGGATCGCACTCGCCGGTGAGGACGCCGCGCCCGGCCGCCGCACCACGACCCGCCGCTGAGCGGATGACCGTGCGTGCTACAGTGAATCCGTAGCGACTCCCTTCCGGATCGACCGCCGCACCGAATGAACGCCGCCACCGCTTCCCTGCCCGTCCGCAAGGGCTTCGTCGACGTCCCCTCCGGCCAGGTCCACTACCGTGCCGCCGGCTACGGCCCGCCGGTCGTGCTGCTGCACGACTCGCCGCGCTCCTCGGTGATGCACACCGAGATGCTGCAGGCGCTCGCCGGCGAGTTCACCGCGATCGCGATCGACACTCCCGGCTACGGCCATTCCACGCCGCTGCCACCGGAGCCGGTGCCGACCATCCCCGACTATGCCCGCGCGCTCGCCGCGACGCTCGAAGCCTTCGGCATCGCGCGCTGCCCAGTCTATGGTTTCCACACCAGCTCCAAGATCAACCTGCAGTTCGCGGTCGATCATCCGGATCGCGTGTCGCTCGCGATCCTCGACGGGCTGAGCCTGCCGCCGGGCGGTCCCTCCGAGGACTACATCGCGCGCTACATGAAGCCCTACGTCGTGCAGGAGGATGGCAGCCATCTCGCCTCGAGCTGGGCGCGCGGCCGCGACCTGTTCCGCTTCTTCCCATGGTTCGACACGCGGCCATCGGCCCGGCTGCCACTCGACCAGCCGGACGAGCGCTTCCTGCACCGCTACGTGCTCGACATGCTGCTCTCCGGCCCGCACTACTCCTCGGCCTACGCCGCGGCGATGCGCTATCTCGCGCCGCCACGGGTCGCGGAGGTTCGCGCGCGCGCCGTGTTCATGTGCCGCGAGAACGACCCCCTGTACGTGTTCCTCGATGCCCTGCCACGCGAGCTGCCGGCCGGCTGCAGCATCGAGCGCCTGCCGGGTGACCGCGACAGCTGGGCAGCACGCGTGATCGCACTGCTGCGCGAAGGCAGCGTCGGCGCCGAAGGCGCCGCGCCTTCCGGTATCAGCCTGCCGGACCCGCTGGCGCGTGCGCGACGCGAGGAGACGCGCGGCTACGTCAACCTGCTCCATGGCCAGGTGCATGTGCGCCGCTTCGGCGCCGGCGGCGGCTCGCGTCCGGTGCTGCTGCTGCACGAATGCCCCGGCTCCTCTTCGGGCCTGCGCGATCTCGCCGCCGCGCTCGCCGTCGACCGCACGGTGTATGCGATCGACCTGCCCGGCATCGGCGAATCCGACCCGCTGCCGGCTCCCGACGTCGCGCACTACGCCACGGCACTGACGCAGTTCCTCGATGCGCTCGGCCTCACCCAGGTCGACGTGGTCGCCGAGTTCACTGCCGTACCGTTCGCCGTGGAGCTCGCACGCACCGCGGCCAACCGCGTGCATGCGCTCTGCTTCGACGGCGCCTGGCTGCCGGCCGCGGCCGAGCGCCGCGCGCTGTGGCGGCAGTACTGTCCGCCTCTGCCGCCGCGTGCCGACGGCACGCACCTGCTCTCGCTCTGGCACCGGCTGCGCGACCAGGAGCTCAGCTGGCCCTGGTACGAACGCAGCGCCACGGGCATCCGCCGGCGCGAAGCGCCGCTCGACGGCCGGCGTCTCACCGCGATCGTCACCGACCTCGCGCTGCAGCCGGCGAACTACGGCGACGCGGCGCTCGCGGCGCTCGACTACGATCTCAAGTCGGCGCTCGATGCCGTCGTGCAACCGGTGCTGCTGCTCGAGGACGCCGCCGACGTGCGTTACCAGTGGACTGCCAGGATCGAGAAGCGGCTCGGTCGCGCAGCACGTGCGCCGCGCACGGTCGACGCCGAGGGCCGCGCCGCCACGATGCGGCAATACTTCGATGCGCCGCCGGCACGCCGGCAGAGCACCTAAGATCTGCGACAGATCTGCGATGCACGAATCGCGTCCGCAAGCACGAACCGGTCGCGATGTCCACTCTTGCGCCCGGGCCCGATGGCGCATAGCGTGACGACCGGGCGATCACCGCAAGGACTGCCTCGCGCCGGCTGACAGCGTCGCGCGGCAGGATCGCCAGCAAGGGCCCGGGCACTCAGGGTGTGACCGGGCCTTTTGCTTTCTCCGGTATTGCGCGGAGGAACTTCGATGACGGACCACGGTTGATCTCGAATGGCCACTGCACCGGAATGCGCGGTCGGTGATGCGCTGCAGGTCCGGCCCATCACGGGCGCACTCGGCGCTGATGTTCCACCACCAGGAGCTGACCCAGGCGCAGCGTGAAGAGCTCGACAAGCGACTCGCTGACCATCGAGCCAATCCCGACGACGTGGTTTCTTGGGAGGAAGTGGAGAAGTCCCTCGATGCCATCCGCCCGCGCTGATGCGCGGCGTCGCGTTTCGGCCTGCGGCGCAGGCCGATATTCAGGCAGCATTCCGTTGGTATTGCGGACAGCGGCCGGAATTGGGTGCGGCGTTTCGCGCTGTCACGAATGCGGCTATCAGTGAGGCCGTCGCGTTCCCGCTCAAGAGTCGACGCCTCTACGGCGACGTCCGCGCAGTACGTGTCCGGCGATTCCCGTACTTCGTCTGCTTCGTTACGGAGCCCGGGCAACTAGTCGTGCTCGCGGTCCTGCAGTTTCGTCGCAGGCCCGTTGTGTGGCAAAGGCGCTGATCGCCCGTGCGTAGCTTGCCAGCCTCCGCGAGCTCGGCATGAAGCTCGATCAGTGACCACGCGCGTCCGAGGACGTAATGAACCGCTGGCGCGCCCCATGAGCCTCTCCAAGGTCACAGTTCCTGATCTTGGGCATGCGGTCACGGCCAGCATCGGAAAGCCGCGCCGACGGCGCGGACGCGGGCCTTGTCGCGACCGCGTCAGTGACCTTGCGCGTGGCGTCCTATAGCGCCGCGCAGCGCGACTCGACCCGCGATTGCCCGCGCCGCGTCCGCAGGTCTATACTGGTTTGGCGACCACGACCATCTACCTGCCTCCGGGACCAGATGCGATGTGCGCCGAGGCCGAGCCGATGCCGACGTCCGGTGAGCTCCGGCGGCGCCCAAGGCCGGCGATGCGCGTGCTGCGCACGCTCGTCGCAATCGGCAGTGTGCTCATCGTATCGCCCGCGGCGCAGGCCACGGAGCGCGAGCCTGATCCGCGCGTCGTCATCGACGGCGTGCGCCAGACCGACCTCAAGCAGATTCCCTATTCGATCGACGGTGTCGCTCTCGACGTGCGGCGGGCGGCGGCGAACGGCATCGGCGCGCCGCAGATCGGGCTCGAAGCGCGGTATGGCAAGAAAGAGCTGCAGCGCTGGCGCGAGGCGCAGCTCAAGTACCCGAAGTGGACTGAGCCGTTCGCGCCCTGCGTGGAGAAGTTCGAGCTTGCGATCGAGGAGATCCGGCGCATCGCGCCGTTGACGCGCCGGCCCGCCTGGGACAGCTCGGTCGATGAGATCAACGCGGCCCTGAGGCAGGCGCGCAACTTGGTCGGCGTCGGCGATAGCTGCATGGAGGACGGGCGCTACGCCTTCAACAGCATGGCGTCGCGCGCGAAGGCGGCCAACGACCGGCGCGTGCTCGAGGGCCGCATCGCACACGATGAGGATCAGAACAGGCCGGACGGCGGCTATCAGCGGGATCCCAACATCCCGGAGTGGTCGCCGCCTGCCGACGGCCGGCCGCGATGGCCGGGGGGCATCGATCCGACGCAGCCGCCGGTGCGCGTGCCGGGGGGCTACGACCCCTGCGCGAATCCGCGGCCGCCGCCGCTGTGCTCGCAGCCGGCGGCGAGCCTGCCGCCGCAGCGCGGCGGGGTCGCGGGCGGCGGCGCGGATCCGGGCGGCGGAGGTTCGGGCGGCGGCGCGGCGCCGACTCCGGCACCGATCGCGGGCGGCGCGGCGTCCACCGGGCCCACCGCGTGCTGGCCGAAGACGGCGCAGCGCACGGACGCGGTCGATGCGCTGCGGCGCCTGGGCGAGTTCTTCGCCAACCGGCGCTCGAATCTGTCGATCAGCGACGAGTTCACGTTCCACCTGGCTGCCGGCGTGCGTTCGGGTTTCGAGCAGCTGTCGAAGAAGATGATCGACCAGCTCACGGCGCCGCACCTGCTGCCGGGGCAATTCGGTCCTACCTACGATCCGCAGCTCGTGACGCCTGTCGTGCGCGACATGCTGAACTATCTCAACGATCGCAAGGCGAAGCCGGACCTGGCGAAGGTGCTGTTGCAGCGCGCCGAGGCTGCGGTGCGCCGCACACGCGATGCGATGATGAGCGATCCCGGCTTCTACATCGGCCAGCAGTTGCCCGAGGTCTTCGTCGGCGAATGCGCGGCGCTGCCGCCGACGCCGGCCGCGACGCGGCTGGTCACGCAGGCCTCGGAGGATGTCGTCGATCTGAGCCGCGCGGCGCGCAAGATCGGCGACATCGACGATGCGTTCCGCGAGTTCGTCGGCACGGGGTCGTGGACCAAGGGCAGCCTGCGGGCTACGCGCAACGCGCTCGGCCTGCCGGCGCCGCGCTACAACTCGCGCTATGGCGAGGGCAATTGCCAGCACTGCGTGACCGCGCAGATTCACGAGTGGATCACGGGCGAGCACACGACGGCGCCGGACACGTCGCCGATGTTGAACCCCGCCATCGTCGATGATCTGCGGCGACGCTACGGCGAATTGCCGGAGGCGCCGCCCGGGCTGGCCCCTGAACTCCGGCCGCAATGGCACGCTGGCGTACCGTTTCGCCTCCCGGGACCGGCGAGCCTGCGCACTACGTTCGAGGACGGCGGCATCGGCAGCGTGGGCTATGTCTACTACCGTCGGGCCGTCGCGATCGGGCGCGACGCCGCGGGCCAGCCGACGCGCTACGGCCTCGAAGGACACGTCCTCACCATCCTCCACGGCCCGAACGGCGTGCGGCTGGACGATCCGCAGGCCGGCATGAAGGATGTGTGGGAGATGGCCGTCCGCGACATGGAACTCTACGGCCTCAAGTACTACCCGGTCCGGCTCGGAGGTACTCCCCGATGAAGACGCGCATCGCGCTTGCGTTGAGCCTGATCGCCATGCCTGCCGCGCAGGCCGCGATCGAGGACGACTTCAACCGCTGTCGCGCACAGATCGTGCGAATCGGGGAGGATCCGCGCACGCCGGATGAGACCTACTGCGTCGGGTTGTCCTACCAGTTCGCAATCAATCGCCGGCGCGACTCGGCCAAGGGGGTCGAGTGGCTGCGCCGCGCCGCAAGACAGAACCATGCACCGGCCCAGGCCGTGCTCGGCTATATGCTGGAGCAGGGCATCGGCACGGCGCGCGATCCGACCGAGGCATTCCAGTGGTACCAGCGGGCCGCGCAGGCCAACAACGAGGATGGTCTCGTCAATCTCGGTCGCGCCTATGAGAACGGCATCGGCACGGCGCGGGATCTGGCGCGCGCGCGCAGCTACTACGAGCGCGCGGCGGCGATGGGCAATCGGCCGGCGCGCGAGGCGCTCGCCGGGCTCGGCGCTGGGCCGTCGTCGCAGGCACCGGCGCAGAGTGACGCGCAGGCCGAGTTCGCGCGCGGCAGCACGCTGTACAAGGCCGGGGACTACGCCGGCGCTGCGCGCATCTTCCGCGCGCTCGCGGATCGCGGCTACGCACCGGCGCAGCTGCAGATCGGCTCGCAGTACGCGCGCGGCGAAGGCCTGCCGCGCAATTCGAAGCTCGCGGTGCAGTGGTACCTGAAGTCGGCCGCGCAGGGCTATGCGATCGCGCAGAACAACCTGGCCGGCTGCTACGAATATGGAGATGGCGTGGTCGACGACTGGGTCGAGTCGTTCCGCTGGGCGAAGCGCAGCGCCGATGGCGGCAACCCGCGCGGCATGTTCCTGGTGGGTCGCGCCTACCAGTTCGGCATCGGCGTGCCGCAGAGTCGCGAGACCGCGATCCAGTGGTTCGACAGGGCGGCATCGCGTGGTGACGACCAGGCGGACTACTGGCAGCGCACGCTGCGTGGGCGCGGCAACTTCATCGGCTTCCGCGACGAGGACGAACAGAACCTCGTGATCGGCGGACAGCTGCGCACCGATACCGCGCTCGTGTTCTCGGAACCGCGCGGCGTGGCCTTCAAGCGATTCGCCGATAGGCTCGCCTACATCCGCGCCCTGCGTTCCCGCACCGATACGAACGAAGCCTACAGCCGCTGGGCCCGCGCCGCCGACCACTACGCCGCCTGCAAGCGCGGCGAGACCGGGGAATCGTATTGTTCGTCGCCGGGGCCGGCGCCCTGACGTGAACGCCACGTTCGACTTCCGCCAGGTCGCCGAGCGCGGCGACGAGATCGTCGCGGCGATCAGGGCGCTGCGCGAGGCGGATGCGATCAGCTGGAACGACTCCGTCCACGGCTGGATGGTCGCACGCCATGCGGACGTGCTGGAGGGCTTCTCCGGCCGGCTGCCGCTCTCCAGCGCGCGCTACTTCACCAAGATGTTCCGCGACATCCCCGAGGAGGAGCGCCGCAGCCGCTATCCGCCGCTGCACTCGGTCATCCCGGGCATGATCGTCAACTCCGATCCGCCGCAGCACACGCGGCTGCGCAAGCTGCTGGTGCGCGCCTTCGGGCCCAAGGTCGTCGAGGCGGTGCGGCTCAATGCGCGCGCGACCATCGGGCAGGTGCTGGAGGGCATCGCGCAGCGGGAGCAGGTGGAGTTCGTCGGCGAAGTCGGGCGCGATCACGGGGCGGGTGACCATGCGGCTGCTGGGGGTCTCGGAGGAGCACCTCGCTCATCTGCATCGCTGGTCGATCGGCATCTCCACGGCGATGGCGGCGGATAGTGCTTTCAAACCGGCCTTTCGGCCCAGCCTGATTCGCGTAACAGACCTTGTGTCGGGACCGCCCCTGTTA
>JADLDF010000102.1 GCA_020846815.1 Gammaproteobacteria bacterium
ACTCCCCTTCGAGGAAGCTCCGCAGCTTCTCGCTCCGCGAGGGATGGCGGAGCTTCCGCAGCGCCTTCGCCTCGATCTGGCGGATGCGCTCGCGCGTGACGTCGAACTGCTTGCCGACCTCCTCCAGCGTGTGGTCGGTGTTCATCTCGATGCCGAAGCGCATGCGCAGCACCTTCGCCTCGCGCGGCGTCAGCGAGTCGAGGATCTCCTTGCACACGTCGCGCAGGCTCGCGTTGACCGCCGCATCGGAGGGCGCGATCGTCGACAGGTCCTCGATGAAGTCGCCGAGGTGGCTGTCGTCGTCGTCGCCGATCGGCGTCTCCATCGAGATCGGCTCCTTGGAGATCTTGAGGATCTTGCGGATCTTCTCCTCGGGCATCTCCATCTTCTCGGCGAGCGTGGCCGGGTCCGGCTCCTGCCCCGTCTCCTGCAGGATCTGGCGGCTGATCCGGTTCATCTTGTTGATCGTCTCGATCATGTGCACCGGGATGCGGATCGTGCGCGCCTGGTCGGCGATGCTGCGCGTGATCGCCTGGCGGATCCACCACGTCGCGTAGGTCGAGAACTTGTACCCGCGGCGGTATTCGAACTTGTCCACGGCCTTCATGAGGCCGATGTTGCCTTCCTGGATCAGGTCGAGGAACTGCAGGCCGCGGTTCGTGTACTTCTTCGCGATCGAGATCACGAGGCGCAGGTTCGCCTCGGTCATCTCTCGCTTCGCCTTGCGCGCCTTCGCCTCGCCGGTCGACATCTGCTTGTTGATGTCCTTCAGGTCCTTCAGCGGGATCATCACGCGGTTCTGCAGGTCGATCAGCTTCTGCTGCTGCTCGACGATCGCCTGCCGGTAGCGCGCGAGCTGCTCGCTGTACGGGTGGTGCGCGGCGATCTCGTTGTCGATCCAGCGCAGGCTCGTCTCGCGCTCGGGGAACTTCTTGATGAAGTCGGGCCGCGGCATGCCGCCCTTGTTGACGACCAGGTCCTGGATCTTGCGCTCGATCTGGCGGATGTTGTCGACTTCGCTGCGCACGCTGTCGCACAGCCGCTCGACCTGGCGCGCCGCGAAGCGGATCTGCATCAGCTCGGCGCTGATCTTCTTCTGCAGCTCGACGTACCTCGGCGCCTTGTGGCCTTCCTTCTGCAGGACGGCGAGCATGCGCGTGAAGTGCCTGCGGATGGTCGCGAAGCGCTCGAGGGCGGCCGCCTTCAGGCGCTCGAGGTTCTCGGCGGCGATGGCGCCGGCATCGCCTTCGCCCTCGTCCTCGTCGTCCTCGTCACCCTCGCTGTCGTCGGCGGCTTCCATCTCGGTGACCTGCTCGTTGAAATCCATCAGGCCGTCGACCAGGTCGTCGATCTTGAGCTCGTCCTTCTCGATCTTCTCGGCGAGGTCGAGGATCTGCTGGACCGTCATCGGGCACGCCGAGATGGCCATGATCATGTGCTTGAGGCCGTCCTCGATGCGCTTGGCGATCTCGATCTCGCCTTCGCGCGTCAGGAGCTCGACGCTGCCCATCTCGCGCATGTACATTCGGACCGGGTCGGTCGTGCGGCCGAACTCGGAGTCGAGCGTCGACGCCGCGGCCTCCGCTTCCTCCTCGACGTCCTCGGTCGGCGCGGCGGGCGCCGACTCGGCCATCAGCAGCGTGTCGGCGTCGGGGGCCTCGTCGTAGACCTGGATGCCCATGTCGCCGATCATCGAGATCACGCCCTCGATCTGCTCGGCGTCGAGCACGTCGTCGGGGAGGTGGTCGTTGATCTCGGCGTAGGTGAGGAAGCCGCGCTCCTTGCCGAGCACGATCAGCGTCTTCAGCCGGCGCTTGCGCGCCTCGACGTCGGCCGCGGTGAGCTCGCGCGGCGCCTCGGCATGCTTGCCGTTGCGCGCCTTCTTCTGCGCCGCATCCTCGGCGCGCTTGCCGGCGATCTTCGCGGCGATCTCGCTCGTCGTCGGCTTGCTGCCCGCGGGACGGACGGCGGCCTGCGGCGGCGTTGCCGCAGCGGCCGGCTTGGCGGCCGGCGCCTTGCCCGTTGGCTTCCCCGCGACCTTGACCGGCGCCACGACCTTCGGCGGCGCCTTGAGTGCGGCCGTCTTCACCGGGGCCTTGGGGGACGCCTTCGGCTTGGCGACCGCGGCGGGCCTGGAGGCGGTCCTCGGCTTCGCGACCGGCTTCGCCTTGGCCGTGGTCTTCGCCTTGGCCGTCCTGCCCTTCGGCACCACCGTGCGCTTGGCCGCGACGACCTTGCGCGCGACCGGCCGTGCCGGCTTCTTCGCGGCGCGTGCGGGCTTGCGCGAAGCGACCTTCGCGACCGGGCTCCTGCCCTTCGCGGGCGACTTGCGGGCGGACTTGGCGGCTTTCTTGGCCATGGGATTCCTTGCGGGATGCAGCGGGTCGTGTCGTGTCGGTGGCGCGAAAAGCGGCGGCTCGCGCGCTGCCCGGTAGATGGGGACGGCGCAGGAAAACCGCAAATTTTACTACGATTTCAGTGTCTTCGGAGCCTCCGCCGCCTCGGACAGGCGGCTCGCGACGACGTTCAATCTCCGTGCC
>JADLDF010000103.1 GCA_020846815.1 Gammaproteobacteria bacterium
GCCACCGCGGCATGACGGTCGACGTCTTCAAGGCGACCGGCGTCTCGCTGCGCCGCGACATCCTCGCGATGGAGGATGCCGGCGCGCGCAACTCCATGATCTTCACCGATCTCGGCGTCATCACGACCACGCGCAAGGTGGGACCGGCGCTGACACGCACCATGCTGACCGAGCTTGCGGCCAAGAGGCCCGACGTGATCGTCTACGAGCTCGGCGACGGCATCCTCGGCACCTACGGCGTCGACGCGATCCTCGACTGCGAGGACATCCGCAACGCCCAGGCCACCGGCATCGTGCTTTCCGCCAACGACCCGGTCGCCGCCTGGGGCGGCGTCAAGCTGCTGCGCGAGCGCTTCAAGGTCGAGCCCTGCGTGGTCACCGGGCCCTCGACCGACAACGCGGTCGGCGTCGAGATCATCGAGCAGCAGATGAAGGTGCCGGCCTTCAATGCCATGACCAGCGGCGCCGAGCTCGGCGACTGCGTCATCAAGGCGATCGGCCTCGACCAGAAGTTCCCGCTGTCGAACGCCATGGTCGGCGGCGCCGGCGCGAAGGCGGCCCACGGCTGATGGACGCGCGCATCCCCACCCTGGTGCTCGGCGGCACGGGCTACGTCGCCGGCGAAGTGATCCGGCTGGCGCTCGGCCACCCGAATCTGCAGCTCGCCGGCGTGATGTCCGACTCGCAGCCCGGCGAGCCGGTCGGCAGGGCCTTCCCGCACCTCGCCGCCGTGCTCGGCGACACGCGCTTCCTGTCGCAGGCCGAGATCGAGCAGCAGATCTCGACGCTGCCACGCAGTGCCGTGTTCTCGGCCGCGCCGCACGGCGTCAGCGCCGCACTGATCGACACGCTGCTGAAGCGCGCCGAGGCCAAGGGGACCAAGCCGCGCATCGTCGACATCTCGGCCGACTACCGCTACTCGAGCGCCGAGGCCTATGCCGCGGTCTACAAGCACGAGCACGGCGCGCCGGCCCGCCTCAAGGACTTCACCTGCGCGCTGCCCGAGCACCTGAAGACCGTGACCACGCCGCACGTGGCGCATCCGGGCTGCTTCGCGAGCGCGACGCTGCTCGCCTCCGTACCGCTGCTCGCGACCGGCCTCGTCGCCGGCGCACCGACACTGTTCGTCTCGGGCGTCACCGGCAGCACCGGCTCCGGCCGCAAGCCCGTCGAGGGCACGCATCACCCGACGCGCCACAGCGATCTCTATTCCTACAACGCGCTCGTGCACCGCCACATCCCGGAAATCCGCGCCTGCGCGCAGGCTGCGAGCGGCGTCGACGCCGACTTCGCCTTCGTGCCCCATTCCGGCCCGTTCGCACGCGGCATCCACGTGACCGTGCAGGCGCAGCTCGCCGCGCCGACCGACACGGCTACCGTGCTCGCACGCTTGCGCGAGTTCTACGCCGACGCGCCGTTCATCCGCGTGCTCGACACCGCGCCGCGCGTCAAGGACATCGTCGCCAGCAACTACGCGCATCTCTCGGCCGCGGCCAACGGCCGCACGGTCGCGGTGATGTGCGTGGTCGACAACCTGAACAAAGGTGCGGCGGGGGGCGCCGTGCAGTGGATGAACCGCCTGTTCGGGTTGCCCGAGACGGCGGGCCTCACGGCACCTGCGGCTGGGTGGACTTGAGGGCGTTACGGTGGGTATGGGCGATATCGGGTGGCAGCAGCGGGCGGGCGGGACATGCAAAGTGTCATGCCCGGGCCGTGCGCGACAGGACGTCGCGCCCCGGCGCGCCCAAGCCGGTTGCAGCAGGGCGACTTGGAACGCGCGCCGCGGAACGCAGCGCCGGTGTGGACGCTACGCTGCGAGCTCGACCTTACTGCAAGGACCCTCGCAACAGCGCGCTCGCCCTCGATACCGCAAGCTCTTGCACACTCAACGGTAATTACCCCATGAACGCCGAGATCAAGCACAAGCCAGCCGGCGGCCCGCCAGATTTCCTGGCTCCCGTCTTCGCGCAATACCCCATGGAAGTGGTACACGCCGAAGGCGTCTGGCTGCACACGCGCGACGGGCGTCGCATCCTCGATCTCTACGGCGGCCATGCCGTCGCCGCGCTCGGCTACGGTCATCCGGGCTGGACGCGCGCGATCGCCGAGCAGGCGCAGTCCTGCAATTTCCAGAGCAATGCCGTGCCGATGGACGTGCGTGCGCGGGCCGCGACGCGCCTGGCGAAGTTCGCCGGCGGCGGCTACGACAGCGTGTTCTTCGTGAACTCGGGCGCCGAGGCCAACGAGAACGCGTTGAAGATGGCCTTCCGCATGACGCGGCGGCCGCAGGTCGTCGCGGTCGAGGGTGGGTTCCACGGTCGCACGGCGGCCGCCGGCGCGATCACCTGGGGCGCGGTCGGCAAGTGGTACGAGTTCCCGAAGACGCCCTTCGACGTCGCCTACGTCCCGCGCCGCGACGTCGCGGCGATCGCGCAGACCGTGACCGAGCAGACTGCCGCCGTCGTCGTCGAGCCCGTGCAGGGCGTCGGCGGTGCGTTCGACATGGGCCGGGAGTTCCTCGCGGCGCTGCGCAAGCGCTGCGACGAGGTCGGCGCGCTGCTGATCTTCGACGAGGTGCAGATCGGCGTGGGCCGCAGCGGCTGGGCGTTCGCCGCGAACATGTACGACGTGGTGCCGGACATGATCACGACGGCCAAGGCGCTCGGCAACGGCTTCCCCTGCGCGGCGCTGCTGATGAGCCCGCGCGTGACCGCGGCGCTGAAGCTCGAGGGGCTCGGCACCACCTTCGGCGGTGGCCCGATGGCCTGTGCGGCGATCGAGGCGGTCATCGAGGCGATCGAGACCGAGGGTTTGCTCGAGAACGTGCGGCGCGTGTCGAAGTACATCGTCGACACCTGCACGGTCGGGTCGGTCGTCGGGCACCAGGGCGCGGGCTTCCTGCACGGCCTGCGCACGAACAAACCCGCGAAGGAAGTGCAGCAGGGCCTGCTCGCGCGCGGCATCCTCGCCGGTACCAGCGGTGATCCCAACGTCGTGCGGCTGCTGCCGCCCTACATCTTGCAGGAACAGCACGTGGACCAGTTGCGGGAGGCGCTCGCCGCGCTGTGATCGCACGCGCCGGCAGCTGAAGCTTGATGAACCGATTCCTCGACCTGGCCGACTTCTCCCGCGACGAGATCGTCGATCTGCTCGCGCTCGCGAACCGGCTGGAAAAGCACCCCGAGCCGCGCGCACTCGCCGGCAAGATCCTCGGCCTCGTGTTCTTCAACCCCTCGCTGCGGACGCTGTCGTCGTTCCAGGTCGGGATGATGCGGCTCGGTGGCAGCTCGTTCGTGATCACGCCGGGCCAGGGCACCTGGCAGCTCGAGACACGGCTCGGCGCGATCATGAACGGCGCGGCCGCGGAACACGTGCGCGAGGGCCTGCCGGTGCTCGCCTCGTATGCCGACGCGCTCGGCATCCGCGCCTTCGCCGACGGCAAGGACCTGGCCCACGATCTCGCCGAGACCAGTTTCGGCGCCATGGCTGCGGTCATCGACAAGCCGCTGATCAACATGGAATCGGCGATCAATCATCCCTGTCAGGCGCTGGCGGACTGGAAGACCCTGGACGACGTCGGCATCCCGCGCCGCGCCAAGTTCGTGCTCTCCTGGGTCAGCCACCCGCGCGTCACGCCGATCGCCGTGCCCTGCGCCACGGTGCACATGGC
>JADLDF010000104.1 GCA_020846815.1 Gammaproteobacteria bacterium
CGTCCTGCCAGGGCACGCGGAAGATGATCTGGCGCTCCGGCTCGCAGATGCGCTCGATGATCTTGTGCTCGGCGTACTCGGGGTGCTTCTGGAGCACCGGCCCGAGTGTTTCCAGGACCTCGCGGACGGCCTGATGGAACTCGTCCTCGCCCGGATTGCGACGGACGACCTGCTGGAAGATGGACTCGATGCGCGATTCGGCGGTCATGTTCTCTCCGGGTGTAATTACGGTATCCGGGCTGGAACAGGCTGGCCGCCCCGGCTTGGCGGCGGAGTGTCGAGACCGCGGCCGGCAAAATCAAGTCGCGGAATGCCGCAGGCGCACTCTGCGGCTCATGTCTGCCGCAGGGTTCAGAGAAGGTCGATCGGCGTCGCTTGCCCGCGGTACGCGGCAGGTCGGTGGTTGCGCTCAGGCAACACGCCGCGCTCATGGCGGAAGGGCACTCAGCCGACGTCGGCTTGCTTGGCGAGGGTCTGGTAGTCGAAGTGCTTCTGGTGCGGCGCGCCGGCGACACGGGCCACCAGCGCATTGCGTTCGCGCTCCAGCTCCTTCGCCAGCTCGCCCTCGATCACGACGGTGCGCGCGTTCTCGGCGCGGTAGCGGATGCCGGCGGCGTCGGTCGCCGAGCCGTCGAAGACGGTGCTGATCAGCGCCAGCGAGCGGCAGGCCTCGGGACGCCGGGCGCGTCGATGAACTCCAGCAGTTCGTCTGCATAGGCGTCGGAGCCGATCCTGTCGGCATACCACTGCGAGGAGTAGCCCTGGCCGGAGAGGTCCGGGGCGGTACGCGTTACAATCCGCCGGGTTTCCAGCGAAGGACCCGAAATGGACTTCCATCTCCGCCAGCAGGGACGGGCCGCGACGGCCTTCATGTCCGATCTCGCGGTCGCCAGCGCGCGGCTGCGTGCCCGCGTCGATGCCGACCTCGCCGCCCGCGGCCTGGATGCGCAGACGCTCGCCGACGATCTCGATGAGCGCCTGCGCCAGGTCGATGCCGCGCTCGCCGATTCGCGCGCCAACCGCGCGCTTGCGATCCTCGGCGAATGGAGCGGCGTCAACCACGGCCGCATCGGTCAGGCCGCGTTCGAGGAGATCCGGCCGGAGATCGAGCCGAAGCTGCGCGAGCTGCAGGAGCGGGGACCGGCGACGCTCGAGGTGCGGCTCGGCGAGCGGCTGCCCGAGTACCAGACGCGCGCCTGGATCCACCGCACGACCGGCGGCTGGGACGGCCACCCGTACCAGGGCTTCGTGCACGGCGAACTGATCCACCGCGAGTACGTCGCGCGCAACTATCCGGGCGACATCTTCGCGCAGCGCCGCGCGGTACTCGGCCTGCTGCCGCGGCGCGACTATCGCCGCATCCTGGAGTTCGGCACCAGCAGCGGCCACTACACGACGCAGATCCAGAAGGTCTTCCCGCAGGCCGAGATCTGGGGCTGCGACCTGAGCCTGCGCATGCTCGAGCAGGCGCAGCGCGTCGCCAACGAGCAGGGCTGGGCGTGGAAGCTGTTCCAGCTCGCCGCCGAGGACACCGGCTTCGAGGCGGAATCCTTCGATCTCGTCACCTCGTACATCGTGCTGCACGAGATCCCGGCCGCGGTCACGCGCGCGCAGATGCACGAGGCGTTCCGGCTGCTGCGCCCCGGCGGCGACATGCTGTTCACCGACGTCACGCCCTACCGCGCGCTCGACAAGCTCGCGCAGCGCTGGGCCGAATACGGCGCGGTGCACGGCGGCGAGCCGTTCTGGCGCGAGGCGGCGACGCTCGATCTCGCTCGGGCGGCACGCGACGCCGGCTTCGTCGACGTGCGTTCCGAGGGTTTCGAAGGCGCGAAGTATCCCTGGGTGACCTATGGCCACAAGCCCGGATAATCCACGTCTCGTTTTCCTCGGCCTGACGCCGAACGACACCGCGGTGCGCAGCGATCCGGTGGCGCAGCTCGCGCTGCTGCTCGCCAAGGAGCTCTGGGTGCTGAAGGACCGCCAGCTCGTGCTCGAGGCGGTGCTGACGCAGCAGGGCATCCCGGTGCGCGAGCTGGTCGAGCGCTGGCAGCCCTCCGCTGCCGATCGCGAGGCGATAGACGCGGCGCGGCGGCGCTTCACCGAGGAAGTGGTCGCCACGCTCGAGGGTCCCGGCGATCGACGCTGAGCCGGTGCGGCGCGTCGCGCTGGTCGGCGCCGGCCTAGTCGGTTCGGGCTGGGCGCTCGTGTTCGCGCGCGCCGGCCTCGAGGTCCTGCTGCACGATGCCGCGCCCGGCCAGGCCGCGCGCGCGCTGCAGTCGGTCGCGGCGTCGCTGGCCGAGCTCGAGCGCTGCGGCCTGCTGCGTGAGCCCGCGGCCGCGGTCGCAGCGCGGATCCGCGTCGCCGAGGCGCTGCCGGCGGCGCTCGCCGGGGCCGACTACGTCCAGGAAAGCATCGTCGAGCGGCTGGACGCGAAGCGGGCGCTGTACGCGCAGATGGATGCGATCGCCGCGCCCGGCACGATCCTCGCGAGCTCGACCTCGGCCTTCCCGGTCTCGGCCATGGCCGAAGGTCTGCGCGGCGCGGCGCGTTGCGTGGTCGCGCATCCGGTCAATCCGCCGTATCTCGTGCCCCTGGTCGAGGTCTGCGGCGCGCCGTTCACGGCAGAGGCGACGATACGCCGCACGCTGGATTTGCTGCGCGCAGTGGGCCAGGCGCCGATCCACGTGCGTCGCGAGGTGCACGGCTTCGTGCTGAACCGCCTGCAGTGGACGCTGCTCGCGGAGGGCTGCCGGCTGGTTGCCGACGGTGTCGCCAGCGTCGAGGACGTCGACGCCGCGATCCGCGACGGTCTCGGACGGCGCTGGGCCTTCATGGGGCCGTTCGAGGTCGGCGACCTGAATGCGCCCGGCGGACTGCGCGATTATCTCGAGCGTTTCGGCCCGACGATCGAGCGCATCAACGAGGCTGCCGGCTTCCGGCTCGAGCCGGCGCAGGTCGAGGCGCTGCACGCCGCGCGACGCGCGCTGCTGCCGGAGCCGCAGCGGACGTCGCGCCTGGCGTGGCGCGACCGGCGCCTCATGGCGCTCGCGAGGCATCTGGCCGAGGCCACGCGGGCCGAGGCGCCGCCGGCCACGGCGCCGCGGCAACCCGACGACTGAGGTCCCGACTTCAGGGCGCCGGCTTCTGTTTCTCGAGCACGGCGCGCGCCGCGGCGGCCGTGGCCTGGGCCGAGGCGATGGACGGGCGCGCCGGCGCGACGCTGGGCACGGGCGGGACCCAGTTCGGCGTGCCCTTCGACGAGGGCGGCAGGGCCTGTGTCGCCATCGGGTCGACCTTGGGCGTGGGACCGTCGCCGGCGATCTGTGCACCGGTGCCCGGGCCGCCCGGCGTGACCATGGCGCCCGCTCCGGACGCCGTCGCCTCGAGCGGCACCCCGCCCGGACCCACCGGGACGTCGGTCTTCAGCGCCGCTTCTTCGGCGCGCTTGGTCATGACGATGATGCTGATGCGCCGGTTGATCGGATTGCGTGGCTGCGCCTTGTCGAACAGCACGGACGAGGACAGACCGACGACGCGCGCTACCTTGTCGGCCGCGAGGCCGCCGCGCTCGAGCGCGCGCCGCGCCGCATTGGCGCGGTCCGCCGACAGCTCCCAGTTGGTGTAGCCGGCCTGGGCGGAGTAGGGCGTGGTGTCGGTGTGGCCGGTCAGGCTGATGCGGTTCGGCACCGATCCGAGATACGGCGAGAGCTCGCGCAGGATCTCGTCGGTGTAGTTCTTCAGCGTCGCGCTGCCGAGGTCGAACATCGGACGGTTCTGCGCGTCGACGATCTGGATGCGCAGGCCCTCGGGCGTGATGTCGAGCAGCAGCTGGTCCTTGAACGGCTCGAGCGCCTGGCTCTTGGAGATCGCCTCGCGCAGCTCCGCCATCAGCGACTCGAGCTGCCGGTTCTCGGCGGCCTCGGCGACCTTCTGCGCTTCGGAGACGTCCGTCGGCTGTGCTGCAGCGCCGATCTGCGCGACCGGGCCGCCGATGTCCGGCGTCTGCGAGAAGGTCCGCGGCGCGTCGAGGCCGCCGCGCAGGTTGATCGGACTGGTGCTCGCGCCGCCGGGACCGGCCTGGCCCGGCGCCGGCTTCGGCGCCTTGCCCGGCTCCATGC
This sequence comes from Gammaproteobacteria bacterium, assembly GCA_020846815.1. The sequence continues at coordinate 4,122 of JADLDF010000104.1, forward strand.
TGGGGTTCTTGAAGTAGTCGAACAGCGCCGCGCGCTGCTCCTTCGACACCGTCGAGACCAGCCACATGACCATGAAGAAGGCCATCATCGCGGTCACGAAGTCGGCATAGGCGACCTTCCATGCGCCGCCATGGTGACCGCCGGCGATCACCTTCTTCTTCTTGATGATGATCGGGCGTTTGCCTTCCTTGTCGGTGGCCATGTCTTCGACCTGCTGCGCGGGCGCTTACTTCGCGCCCGGCGCCGCCTTGCCCTTCAGATGCGCCTCGAGATCCGAGAACGTCGGGCGGATGTCGCTGAAGAGGAGCTTGCGCGCGAACTCGACCGCGACCTGCGGCGGATAACCGCGCACGCTCGCGACCAGCGCCATCTTCACGACCTCGAAGGCCTTGCCTTCCTCGTGGGCGCGGCCTTCCATCGCGGCCGCGATCGGGCCGACGAAGCCGTAGGCCACGAGGATGCCGAGGAAGGTGCCGACCAGCGCCGCGCCGACCTTGTGGCCGATGGTCGCGGTGTCCGCGCCCTCGATCGCCGCCATGGTGTTCACGATGCCGAGCACGGCGGCGACGATGCCGAAGCCGGGCAGCGCGTCGGCGACCTTCTGCACGGCGTGCGCGGGCTCGGCCGCTTCCTTGTGGTGCGTCTCGAGCTCGTACTCCAGCAGGCTCTCGAGCTCGTTCGGGTCGAGGTTGCCGCCGACCATGAGACGCAGGCAGTCGGTGATGAAGTCGAGCATGTGGTGGTCGGCGAGCACTTTCGGGTACTTCGAGAACACGGCGCTCTTGGCCGGATCCTCGATGTCGGCCTCGATCGCGAGCAGGCCTTCCTTGCGCGACTTGACCAGCAGGTCGTAGACGAGCTTCAGGATGTCGACGTAGTCCTCGCGCTCGTAGCGGGGTTTCTTGAAGAGGCCGATGGCGCCGGCGAACGAGGCCTTCACGACCTTCAGCGGGTTGCTGGTCATGAAGGCGCCGAGCGCGGCGC
>JADLDF010000105.1 GCA_020846815.1 Gammaproteobacteria bacterium
CGGCACGCGGCAGGCGCAGGCGGTGCGCCGCCTGCGCGCGACGGCCCGCTTCGCGCTGACCGGTACGCCGGTCGAGAACCGCGCTGCCGATCTCTGGAGCCTGTTCGACTTCCTCGATCCCGGCCTGGTCGGCGACGCGAAAGCGTTCGCCCGGGTGGCGAAGAGGGCGGCATCGCGTGACGACGGCGCCGGCTACGCTCCGCTGCGCCGCCTGGTCGCGCCCTACATCCTGCGCCGGCTCAAGACCGATCGCCGCATCATCGAGGACCTGCCGGACAAGACCGAGGTGCGGGCCTGGTGTACGCTCTCGCGCCAGCAGGCGACGCTGTATGGCGCGGTCGTGCGCCGGCTCGCAAGCACCCGCGCAAGGCAGCGACGACCAAGTTCCGGAAACGTTGATGGCCAGGCGCCGCGTCGGGCCGCGGTCATCCCCATCGCTCGACTCATGACTTGATACTTGACCGATTGGATGGTCTACATCCCGCAGTTCAGCATCAGTCCCTGGTGCGACTGCTCCATGCTCGCCGCCGATTGATCTACTGCATCCCGACTGCCGCCGGCGTCAGTTGGTCCGCGGCCTGCCGCCCTGCTGCTGCAGCGCGGCTTTGCGCTCTTTCATCTGTTCGCCGAGCGCCGCGAGGTCCATGCGCGCCGCCTTGGCCTTGGCGAACATGCCGTCGCGCTGTTCCTCTTCCTTGACCTTGGCATCGAAGAAGTCGTCGCCGGCTCCCCATGGTCTCGATCTGCGCGATCAGATTCTTCGCGCCGTCGTGCGTAGGAGGCGCCTGACAAACGCCGATCAACTGGATGGCGTCTGCAGGCGACTCGAAGGCGAACCGGCTCCTGCCGCCGACAACTCCTCGCAAAGATCGACGAGCGAGACCGCTTCCACGCCGGCGGCGAGCGGGAACCTTTCGACACCTCCGTACACGACCGAAAGCCGCTCGGGTCGCACGCTTTCGCAGGCGAGGTGAAAGCCTTTGTCGACCTTCGGCGCGAGCCCTCGCTTGATCTCGATCGCCCAGGGCTGGCGCCGGCCGGGCAGCGTCAGCAACAGATCTATCTCGGCGCCGGCCGAGGTGCGGAAGAAGTAAGCTTCGGAGCCGCGCGGCGCCGCCCCGATCAGCGACTCGATCGCGAGCCCTTCCCAGCTGCCGCCAGCCACCGGGTGCGCCAGCAGCGCCTCGCGGTCGCCTATTCCGAGCAGCGCATGCACGAGGCCGCTGTCGCGGACATATACCTTGGGCGACTTGACCAGACGCTTGCGAACATGGCCGTGCCACGGCATCAGGCGGCGAACGAGGAACAAATCCACGAGCAGGTCGAGATATGCCGCGATCGTCTTGCCGTCTACCGCGAGCGCTCGCGCGAGCGCCGCGGCGTTGAGCAGGCCACCTTGCTGGTGCGCCAGCATAATCCACAGCCGGCGCAGGGTTTCCGCGGGAATGCGTGGCCCGAGTTGTGGAACGTCGCGCTCGAGGTAGGTGCGGATGAAGTCCATCCGCCAGCGCAGGCTCGCCGCGTCGGACCCGGCCAGCAGGCTTTCCGGGAATCCGCCGCGCAGCCAGAGCTCGTCGAGCCGATCGCGCCCGACCTCTTCTGCATCGAGCGGTGTCAGCTCCAGATAGCGGATGCGTCCGGCGAGCGACTCGCTCGATTGCCTGAGCAGATCGATGGACGCCGAGCCCAGCACGAGGAAGCGCCCTCTGCCGAGCCCGCGCCGCCGGCCAGCGTCGATGATTCCTCGCAGGTTGCGGAAGAGTTGCGGCGTGCGCTGAATCTCGTCGAGGATCACGAGCTTGTCGGCGTGCTGCGAAAGATAGAGCTCGGGCTCGGCGAGCTTCGCCCGATCGGCGTCGGATTCGAGATCCAGGTAGACCGACGGCCGCGTTCCAGCCAGTTCGAGGGCAAGCGTGGTCTTGCCTGCTTGCCGCGGTCCGAGCAGCGCCACGGCCGCGCTTTCGGTCAGAGCAGCAGTGAGAGTCGGCAAAAGTCGGCGTGGAATCATCCTGGCAATTATGGATTTCAATTCCATAATTGCAAAGATGGTCGTGGCGAAGGTGGGGGGGGTGCGTGCTCAGCCCCGCACTCGATACCCGACGTTCGGTACGGTCTCGAGCCAGCGCGGCTGCTCCGGGTCATCGCCGATCTTCTGCCGGAAGCGGCGCACGAGCTGCAGCGCAGTCCGGCCGCTCGGCGCGGAAGGTGCCGATCGCGGTGCCATAGGAATTGGCCTTCACGACCAGATAGCCCGTCTGCTGCAGCGCGAAGCCGGTGACCGCGAGCATGTCGGGATCGTCGTCGACGACCAGGATCTTCATCAGGAGGACTCCGCGGGAAGGCTGACGGTGAAGCGGGTGCGCTGCTGCGCGGTGCGCTCGACGCGCACGCTGCCCTTGTGGCGTTCCACGATCGATTTGACGATCCACAGGCCGAGGCCGAGGCCGGGCGCATCGGGTCCGTCGTCGCCGTCGCCACCGGGAATGCCGGGACCTTCGCCCTCGACCCAGAGCTCGACGCGGCCGCCGGGCACCCGCGCAGTGCCGAGGCGCAGCGTGCTGTGCTCGGGCGCGAACTTGATGGCGTTGGCGAGCAGGTTCACGAGCACCTGCACCGGACGCTGTGCATCGCCGATCACGCTGGGGCCGGCGTGCGCCACATCGTCTTGCGCTGCGGCGTCGCCGCCAGAAGCGTCGTCGCCGCCGACTGCTGCACCCGGCTGCGGCCGCTCATCCGATGCCGCGCCGGCGCCCGTCACCGCGTCGTCCGCGATGCGCTGCACGACCTGCGACTCTCCGCGCTCGACCCGAGGTTGTCATCCGTGCGCTCGGGTTCTCCACTCGCTGCATATACAACTGGCTCGCGATGGTGGCGAAGCTGATCCGTGAGCGCACCGGCGTTCGCTTGAGCCTGGTGTCGGTGGGGCGGCTGC
>JADLDF010000106.1 GCA_020846815.1 Gammaproteobacteria bacterium
AGCTACGTCAAGAGCTTCCGCGAGGACTTCGGCGCCGAGATCGACCAGAAGGGCATCGACGCGGTGATCCAGCGGCTCGAGACGCAGGGCGCGACCGTGGCCGCGGGCTCGAAGCAGCCCGCGTGAGCGCTCCGGCCGACAGCGCTGCGCCGGCAACGTTCTCGTTCGAGCCGGCCGGGCCGACAGGCTTTGCCGTGTGCGGTGCGATGACCTTCGCCACGGCGCGCCGCCTGCACGAGGCCGGCCTCAGGGCGCTCGGCGGCAGCACTGCGGCCGAGCTCGAGCTCGACTGTTCGGGGGTCTCGGCCGCGGACAGCGCCGGTCTCGCGGTGCTGGTCGACTGGCTGGCCTGGGCGCGGCACGCGCGCCGTACGCTGCATCTGCGCGGCGTGCCGGCGAAGCTGGTCGACATCGCCAGGATCAGCGAGCTCGACACGCTGCTGGTACCGGGCTGACGGACCACTCGGTCCGCGTCCGGCTGGGAGCTCCCGCTGCGCAAGTGCGGCCGCATCGGCCGCAGAGCCAGGCGCGGACCTGCCGCGCAGCGTAGACCGCTTACCGCTCCGCAAGCGCGGCCGCGGCGGCCGCAGAACCGTGCCCGCCGCTACTGCGGTGCCGTCGGCGTATCGCCTTCTGCACCCTGCACCGGCCGAGGCTGTTCCGAAGAGCCTTCCTTCGGCAGCGGATCTTCCGGCGCCTCTTCCAGAGGATCTTCGAGCGGATCTTCGAACGCTTCGTCCGCCATGGCGCCGTCCGTCACCAGGTACTGCCGCCGCTGCAGGTAGGCGCTGCGCATGAACGCGTACGGATCGCCTGCGCGATCGAGGATCGCTTCGGCCTCGCTCAGGCCGGCACGGCGGTCGAGCTGGCCGGCGGCCCAGAGGCCGTAGCGCGTGCTGTCGTCCTCGAGATAATGGCGGGGCTCGGCGAAATCGTCGGCGAGTGCGCCGAGACCGTCACGCAGCGTGTAGGGGCCGAGGAAGGGCACCATGAGATAGGGGCCCGGCGCCACGCCCCAGCGGCCGAGCGTCTGGCCGAAGTCTTCGTTGTTGCGGTCGAGGCCGGCGTCGGTCGCCGGGTCGAGCAGGCCGCCGAGGCCGAACGTGGTGTTCATCAGGAAGCGGCCCGTGTCGTTCGCCGCCGGCCGGAACTTGCCCTGCAGCAGGTTGTTCGCGATCACGATGGGGTATTCGGCGTTGTCGAAGAAGTTCGCGATGCCCGTGCGGACGAATTTCGGCGTCACCTTCTCGTAGCCGCGCACCACGGGCCGCAGCACGGCCTTGTCCAGCGCCTGGTTGAAGGCGAAGGTGCCGCGGTTCAGCCGTTCCAGCGGATCACGCGGATCGGGAGTGTGATTCGCCGGCAGCGTGACGCAGGCGGCGAGCAGGGCGGTCAGAGGCAGCGCGAGCAGCGCGCGGGGCAGACGACGGGGCATGCTCACATCATACCAGCGTCGCCGGTTGCCTCGCGGCTGCGCCAGCGGCCGCGGGCGTTCTCGGCGAGCACGTCGCGGATCTCCTTGAGCCGCGCCGAGAAGCGCGCGCGCTGCACCGGCGTGAGATCCGGTGCGGCGAGCGCCAGCTCGAGCTGCTTGCCGGCGAGCGGCAGGTCGCCGCTCGCGATGTGATACTCGCTCATGTAGTAGTACGCGTCGCCGGTGTCGCCGGCACTGCTCGCCGCCAGCGCCGTGAGACGGATCTGCTCCGGCGTCGGCGCCACGTTGTTGAAGACGTCCAGCAGCACCGCATGGGCTTCCTTGGCGCGCCCGACCTGCATCAGGGCCTCGGCATAGCGCACGCTGAGCGGCACATTGCGCGGTGCGATCGCCAGCGCCTTGCGGAAGGTCTCGAGCGCCTGCTCCTGGCGCCCGGCGGCCATCAGCGCCTGGCCGAGCGCGGCCTGGAGCATCGGGCTGCCCTGGCGCGCCGCGCTGAGCTCGATCAGCGTGCCGGCGGCGGCCTCGCGCTCGCCGGCCTGCAGCCGTGCCAGCGCCTCGCCGTACTGCTGGCCGGGCGTCAGCGCGCGCCGCTCGCGCAGCGCGGCATAGTAGGGCCGCAGATCGGCCTCCGGCGGCGCGCCGAGCACGCGGACGCGTTCGCGCACGTACTGATAGGCCGGTGACTCGGGCTGCACGTTGCGCACGATCTGGCCCGCGCGGTCGCGCGACTCGGCGATGCGGTTGCTGGTCACGGGATGCGTCTGCAGGAGCTCCGGCACCATCGAGCCGGCGAGACCCGAGCGGCGGCCGAGGGTCTCGAAGAAGTCCGGCATCGCGGACGGGTCGAAGCCGGCGGCCGCGAGGAAGCCGATGCCGATGCGGTCCGCCTCGTATTCGTTGGCGCGCGTGAAGTTGATGCGCTGCTGCGCAGCCGCGCCCTGCGCGATCGCGATGCCGGCCTGCGCAGCGTCGGGCGCGCCCGTGGTCGCGCCGATGAGGATCGCGGCGAGGATCGCGGCCGCGGAGGCGAGACTCTGCCGGCCCTGCGCACGGATCGAGCGGGCGATGTGCCGCTGTGTGACGTGCGCGATCTCGTGGGCGAGCACGCTGGCGAGCTGCGCTTCGTTGGCGGTCGCGGTCAGCAGGCCCTCGTTCACGCCGACGAAGCCACCCGGCAGCGCGAACGCGTTGATGGACGGATCGCGCACCACGAAGAACTGGAAGGGCTGCGCACCGTCCTGCGCCTGCGCGACGATGCGCGAGCCGAGCGTCTGGATGTAGTCGTTGACCTCGGGATCGTCGAGGATCTGCCCCTGGTCGCGCAGGCCGCGGACGATCATCCGGCCGATCTGGTATTCGTCGCTGCGGCTGATCGTGGCGTCGGCCGGCGAGCCGATGTCCGGCAGGTCGCTGCCCGCGGACTGGGCGCCGGCCGCATGGCCCAGGCCCAGCGAGGCGACCACCAGCAGCATGAGGAGGATCCTGGACATCATCGGTCTGACCCGCCGCCGGCGCCGGAGTTCAGAGGGTTTCGGAGGCGTAGTCCGCGAGCCGCGAGCGCTCGCCCCGGACCAGGGTGATGTGCCCGGAATGCGGCCAGCCGCGGAAACGGTTGACGACGAAGGTGAGCCCGGAGGTCGTCTCGGTCAGGTAGGGCGTGTCGATCTGCGCGATGTTGCCGAGGCAGACGAGCTTCGTTCCCGGCCCGGCACGCGTCACCAGCGCCTTCATCTGCTTCGGCGTGAGGTTCTGCGCCTCGTCGAGGATCACGAAGCGGTTGAGGAAGGTGCGGCCGCGCATGAAGTTCAGCGAGCGGATCTTGATGCGGTTGCGCAGCAGATCGTTGGTCGCCTGGCGGCCCCAGCTGCCGCCTTCCGAGCTCTGGGTCAGCACCTCGAGGTTGTCCATGAGCGCCCCCATCCAGGGCTCCATCTTTTCCTCCTCGGTGCCGGGCAGGAAGCCGATGTCCTCGCCGAGCGGGATGGTCACGCGCGTCATGATGATCTCGGCGAAGCGATTGCCCTCGAGCGTCTGCATCAGGCCGGCGGCGAGCGTCAGCAGGGTCTTGCCCGTGCCCGCGGGGCCGAGCACCGAGACGAAGTCGATCTCCGGGTCGGTCAGCAGGTTCAGCGCGAAATTCTGCTCGCGGTTGCGCGCGGTGATGCCCCAGACGCCATTGCGTTCGCCGCGGAAGTCGCGCAGCAGCTCGAGCGTCGCGGTCGTGCCTTCGACCCGCCGCACGATCGCCTCGATGCCGTCGTCGCGCTCCTCGTAGACGAACTGGTTGGCCTGCCAGTCCTTGACCGCGGGGCCGGTGAGCTCGTACCAGGTGCGCGCGCCTTCGCGCCAGGAGCGCATGTCGCGGCCATGCGTCTCCCAGAAGTCGGCGGCGAGCGCGGCCTGGCCCGAATAGAGGACGTCCGCGTCCTCGATGGTGCGGTCGCTGAAATAGTCCTCGGCGTGCACGCCGACGATCGCCGCCTTGATCCGCAGGTTGATGTCCTTCGAGACCAGCACCACCTGCGCGTCGTGGTGCAGGGCCTGCAGGG
>JADLDF010000107.1 GCA_020846815.1 Gammaproteobacteria bacterium
CCCTTGCGGTAGGCCTCGATCGCCTGCATCGCCAGCAGCGGCGCGTGCTCGTCGGCCGGGTCGCGCGCGACGAAGGCGCGGTAGGCATCGGCAGCGTCCTGGTAGCGCTGCTTCTCGACGTACAGGTCGCCTAGCCGCGAGTACAGCAGATGCGAATACGGCGGCACGCCGCTGCGCGCGACGAACTGGTCGACCGAGGCGGCGCCCTCGAGGTACGAGAACGTGATGCTCATGACCCGCAGCGTGTCCTCGACGAGCTCGCGGTCGGGTCGCGACATCTGCTCGATCGGCCGCAGGCGCTGGCCGTCGGCCGGGTCGATCAGGTTGGCATCGAGCACGCGCGCGAACGACGGCAGCGACTCCTCGTTGCGGCCCTGCTTGAACAGCGACCAGCCGTGCTTGTAGAGGCTCTGCGAGTGGAAGGCGCCGTCGGGGCCCTGCTCGAGCGCCCGCTGGTAGGCCTTTTCGGCTTCGGCATAGCGCTGGGCGGAGAACAGGATCTCGCCGCGGCGGAAATCGACCTCGTCGAGCTGCACCAGCTCGGGATAATCCTTGACGATGCGGTCGAGCGTGGCCAGCGCCTTGTCGGGCTGGCCCGTGGTTTCGTAGGCGCGCGCGAGCTGGTAGAGCACCTGGTCGTTGCGCGGGTAATCGGGATGGGCCTCGAGCAGCGAGGTATAGAGCTCGATCGCCTCGGCACCGGCGCGATCGACGGCACTGACCTCCTTTTCGATGCGCTCGAGCTCGCCGACCTCGAGATTCAGGTCGCCGAGCCGCCGCAGCGCCTCGGCGCGCAGCTCCGGATCGGCATCCTTCTGTTCGAGGTAGCGCCGGTAGTTCTCGATGGCGCGCGCCGCACTGGCATCCACGCGCTGCTCGGGCCGGATCTCGACCTTGCGCGGCTCGAGGTCACCGATCGTGGCCGGCGGCTTCGCGGGCTTGCCCGCGGCCCCCACCGCCGCGGCCAGCGTCGAGGCGACGATGCAGGCGACGAGCATGCGACCCGCGGGACCTGGCCGGATCACGGCGCACCTCCACCGGCCGGTGTCTGCACCGGCGCGGGCGCGGGCATGGACTCTGGCACGGGCTCGGGCGCCGCGGATCCTGCAGGCGGCGCGCCCTCGTCGGGCCCGCCACCGCTCTCGCCTGCGGCCGGCGCGGCCGGGGTCGCGGCACGATCGTAGATCGCCGCGAGCGCGAAGCGGGCCTGGACCTGGTAGGCACCGAGCCGCTGCTTCTGGGCATCGAGCGCATCGATCGCGATGCCGGCCAGATACTGGTTCTGGCGCGCCTTGGCCGCGGCCAGACGCTGCTGGATCGCCTCCAGCTTCTGCCGCGCCGCGTCGACGCGCGCGCCGAATTCGCCGGTGTTCGCCGGCACGCTGCCCCGCGCACGGCCGAGGCGCTGCCAGCGATCCTGCGTCTCGCGCAACAGCCCGTCGACCTCGCGCAGCGCCCGTCGCTGGCCGAACATCGACGCCCGGTAGCTCTCGGCGAGCCGCCAGTACAGCGCGCCCTTGACCAGCCGCAGGCGGTTGCGCAGCGCCTCGGTGTCCGCGCCCGGCGGCTCGCGCTCGAGCGCCTGTTCGGCGCGCTGGATGCGCGCCCACTGGTCGCGCTGCTCGGCCGTACCCAGCGCCGCGACATCCCTCGCGGCTTCCACGGCATTGAGCCGCGATTCGAGTGCATCGCGACGCCGCTCGAGGGTGTCGGCTCCACCCTGCGCGAGCAGCTCGTCGGTGCGCGGCAGCCGCTCTGCAAAGGCCTTTTCCCGGGTGTCGATCATGCTGCGGTAGGCGTCGAAATCGTCCGACCAGCGCGCCAGTGTCCGTTCGAGATAGACCAGGTCGCGATAGTTCTTCAGACCTTCCTGGAAATCGTGGCTGGCGAGCACGGCGTACAGGTAGCGCGATTCGGGTGCATCCGGCAGATCCTTGAGCTGCCAGAACCAGCCGTAGCTGCCGCCGGTCGCCTCCTTCTCGAGGATGCCGTCGAGCAGCCCGCCGCCGCGGATGCGCTCGATGGACTGCTCGATCCGCGAGCGCTCCTGCGTGAAGGCCTGCATCGCGGCTTCGTAGTACTCGGCCGCCTGCGCCGGTGCCTCGAGCTTCGCGAAGGCATAGGGCACGGCCAGCCAGGCTTCCTGCACCGCGGCGTCGAGCAGGTTGCGATCCTTGAGCTCGAGCCAGGGCGTCAGCGCGGCACGGAGGTCGCCGAGCTCGGCCTCGGCCCAGCCGGCACCGAGCAGCGCGCGATTGGCGTAGGACCCGTCGAGCCGCACGCGGCGCAGCACGGGCTTGGCGCTCTCGGGCTCGCTCGCCTGCAGGTAGGCGAGCCCGAGCGTCAGGTTCGCGCGGTCGCGCAACGCGAGCAGCTCCGCATCCTCGGTCTGCAGCGTACCCACCGCGTCGAGATAACGTGCACCGACGTCCAGCTGGTTGTCGCGGATCAGCGCCGCGCCGAGGTTGAAGCGGGCGAACGCCGCCCAGTCCTGCGGGCCCTGCCAGCCATCGAGCAGGTCCGCGGCCTCGGCGAAGCGTCCCTGGCGCATCAGCACGTTGGACAGCAGGTGCATGCGCTCGGACTCGAGCACCGGCGGCAGCACGCCCGCGAGGCGACGCACGGCCTGCTCGGCGCGCTCGTCGTAGCCGCGCACGTACCAGACCTTGGCGAGATGGAACCAGGCACGGTTGCGGACCGCGAGCGGCACATCGGGCGTCAGCAGCTTCTCGAAGCGCGCGCCGGCCTCGTTGTGCAGCCCGAGCTCGAGGTAGAGCCCGCCCAGCAGCAGCTGTGCCTCGGCCTCGTGACCCGGCACGCGCCCCCACTGCGAATAAGCGGCGAGCCGCGTCAGCGATTCGAAGCTCTCGCCCTGGTAGAAATAGAACAGCGCATCGCCGTAGCTCAGATCGCGGATGCGCGTGACCGGCAGCTTGTCGGACGGCGCCGCGGCCGCGCCGGCAGCCGCAGTCGCAGCTGCCGCGCTGCCGCCGACGAACGCGGCGGCGACGGCGATCGCCAGGGAGCCGAGGAGCGAGGCGCGACGCACGGGTGAGGTTCCGCTCACTCCCAGTCCTTGATCTCGAACTCGGGCTGGGCACGACGCTGGCGGTCGGTGATCTTCAGCTCGAGATACTTGGCGCCGACGGCCTTGTCGAACTTCAGCGTGGCACCCCGACGATAGTCGCGCTGGTTCGGGCCCTTGCCGGTGAAGATCGCGACCAGCTCGTGCTCGCCGACCTTGAGGTTGCCGAGATAGACGCGGTGCACGCCGCCCTTGAGCAGCGCCTCGGCCTCGCGCTCAGTGTAGAGATAGTTCGCGACCTCGCGATCATCGACCCGCAGCTGCAGCGAATCGAGCGCGAAGAACTCGCCGACGTCCATCGAGACGAACACGGCCACCTGGGTATTCGCCGGGAACAGCAGCTCTTCCTCGAGCATGAACAGCTCGCGGTTCAGGTCGATCGCGTCCTTCTTGAGCTGCTGCGTCTCCTCGTCGATGCCGCGTGTGTCCGCTGGCGTCGCCTCGCTGCTCGCAGAGCTGCCGTCGGCAGGCGTCGCCGCCGGAACTGGAGCTGCATCCGAGGCCTGGGCCGCGGGCGCGGCGCCAGCCTCGGCGGCGGATGCAGTAGTCGCGGCAGCTACATTGGTCGCGGATGCGGTCGCGGGCACCGCAGCAGTCTCGGGCGCGGACGCCGCGACAGCCTCGGGCGCTGGCGTCGCCGCGGCGGTCTGGGCGCGCGCACCCGGCGACGCGAGCAACGGCAACAGCGCCGCGAGCAGTGCCAGCGCGGCGGCCAGCAGCAGCGGCGGGCGCCGCGCGTCGCGGCTGGAGAGGCGATCCGCGATCGTGCGGATGGTGGGCTGGACTTTGCGTTTGCGCATGGGACCTGTGCTCATTCGTCGATCAGCGTGCGCAGCGCCGGGACGTACTCGGCGGCGGCGGTGGGTTTGTCGTCGCGGCTGACGTAGCGGACGGCGCCGAAGCGGTCGATCGCGACCAGCATCGGCAGCGCATCGACGCGGTAGGCGCGCGCCACGGATTTGGAAGGGTCGAACAGCATCGGGAACTGCAGCGGCTGCACAGCTGCGAACTCGCGCGCCGCGGCGGCATCGTCGTCGACGTTGACGCCGAACACCACGAAGCCGGCCGGGCGGTAGGTCGCGTACAGCCGGTCGAGCTCGGCGAGCTGCGCCCGGCAGACGTTGCAGCGGCTCGACCAGAACGACAGCACGACGACGTCGCCGCGATGCTCGGAGAGCCGCAGGTTCGGGCCTGCAGCCGAACGCAGCACGAAATCAGGTGCGGGCACGGGCGCAGGCGCGCCGGCGGCGGCTTGCGGCGGCGCAGCCAGTGCCGTGCTGCAGCCCGTGGCGAGCAGCAGCAGCGCCGCGGCTCGACGCCAACGCCGGATTGTCATGAATGCGCCCATCGTCAGATGCCGCCTGGAGTCGGACCCTCGCGGTCCCGGTTGGTTTCGCAATGGACGCAGCAGCCCGCCGGGCCGCGACTTTCGATGCGGCAGCAGTCGGCGAAACGA
>JADLDF010000108.1 GCA_020846815.1 Gammaproteobacteria bacterium
GCGACGCGCGCGGTCGCGACCGTGAACAACGTGCCGATCGCGGGCAGCGCGATGTTCGCACCACCGGGCACCTGGTAGCCCTTGAGGTCCCAGGGCTGCTGCGCGGTCGGCGTGCCGAGCAGCCAGCGGCGCGCGGCCTCGACCACCTGCTCCCTGGGCACGACTTCGTGCACGACCTTCAGCTTCAGCGCCTCGGCAGGCTTCAGCGAGTTGCCCTCGAGCAGCAGCGGCAGCGCCTTCTCCAGGCCGATGAGCCGCGGCAGACGCTGAGTACCGCCGCCGCCGGGCAGCAGCCCGACTTTGACTTCCGGCAGGCCGATCTGCGCCTTCGGATCGTCGGCGAGCACGCGGTAGTGGCAGGCGAGGCAGATCTCGAGCCCGCCGCCGAGCGCGACGCCGTTGATCGCGGCGGCTACCGGCTTGCCGCAAGTCTCCAGGCGGCGCAGCAGCTTCGAGAACGACACATTGTCGGCCACGGCCTGCGGCAGCTCGCGCTTGCGCTCGAACTGCTGCACGAGCTCGGTCAGGTCGGCACCGGGCACGAAGCTCGGCTTGGCGGAGGTAATCAGGATGCCGCGGACCGCGGCATCCGCCACGGACTGCTCGACCGCGGCCGCGAAATCGGCGAGCACGGCTGCGGACAGCACGTTCATCGACTTGCCCGGCACGTCGAACGTGATCGTGGCGATGCCCTGCTCGTCGACCTTGAGCGTCAGGTTGTTCATGTGCATGGCTCCCTCAGACGCGCTCGATGATGGTCGCCGTGCCCATGCCGGCACCGACGCAGAGCGTCACCAGCGCCGTCGACAGGTCGCGGCGCTCGAGCTCGTCGAGCACGATGCCGAGGATCATCGCGCCGGTGGCACCGAGCGGATGGCCCATCGCGATCGCACCGCCGTTGACGTTGACCTTGTCTTGCGACAAACCGAAGTGGCGCATGAAGCGCATCACGACCGAGGCGAAGGCCTCGTTGACCTCGAAGAGGTCGATGTCGGCGATCGACATCTTCGCGCGCTTCAGCAGCTTCTCGGTCACGAACGCGGGGCCGGTCAGCATGATCGTCGGCTCGCTGCCGATCGAGGTGAAGGCACGGACGCGCGCCCGCGGCTTGCGGCCGATGCGGCTGCCGAAGCGACGGCTGCCGATCAGCACCGCGGCGGCGCCGTCGACGATGCCGCTGGAGTTGCCGGCGGTGTGCACGTGGCGGATCGCCTCTACCTGCGGATAGCGCAGCAGTGCGACCTGGTCGAAACCGGCCTGCTCGCCGGGGATCTCGAACGCGGGCTTGAGCGCGGCGAGCGACTGCACCGTGGTGTCGCCGCGCACGTGCTCGTCGCGCTCCAGCAGCACCTGCCCGATGACGTCGCGGACCGGCACGATGGAACGCTGGAAGAAGCCGCTCGCCCAGGCCTGCGCGGCGCGGCGCTGGCTCTCGGCAGCGAAGGCATCGACGTCCTCGCGGCGGTAGCCGTCCTGGGTCGCGATCAGGTCGGCGCCGATGCCCTGCGGAGCGAAGCCCAGCTCCCAGGCGACCGCCGGATCGGCGGCCCAGGCGGCGCCATCGGCGCCTATGGGCACGCGCGACATCGACTCGACACCGCCCGCGACCACGGCCTCGCTCTGGCCGGACATGACCTGCGCGGCGGCGTTGTTGACGGCCTCGAGGCCGGACGCGCAAAAGCGGTTGAGCTGCTGGCCGGCCACGCTCTGGTGGTAACCGGCGACCAGGGCCGCGACCCGGGCGATGTTGCCGCCCTGCTCGCCGACGGGCGAGACGCAGCCGAGCACGACGTCGTCGATCAGGGCGGTGTCGAGGGCATTGCGCTCGCGCAGCGCGGCCAGGGTCTGCGCCGCGAGCTGCACGGGCGTGATCTCGTGCAGCGCACCGTCGGACTTGCCGCGGCCGCGGGGCGTGCGGATGTGGTCATAGATGAAGGCGTCGGCCATTGCTCACCTAACTATGCGACTTTTTCGCATATTATATCAGCCAGGGACCAGGCTCCATGGAACCACCGATCCGCGACCTGCCGGGTATCGGGTTTCCACGGCTTGCGTTCCGCCACGATTCGCGTTCTGCCACCGTCGCGACAACGCCACGACCGGCCGCGACACCGGCGAACCCGCACGCTGTCGCAACCGTCCCGACCGATCGCTCGCCCGCCGACCGACCGACCGACCGACCAACTGATCAACCGTCCAATCACCGATTCAGATCCCGGAGTCACGCCCTTGTCGACCCATCCGCTGTCAGGCCTCTTCAACCCGCGCTCGATCGCGATCGTCGGCGCCAGCGAGCGCTCCACCTGGACGCTGGTCATGCGCAGCTGCATCGCCGGCTATGGCTTCGATGGCCGGATCTACGCCGTCAACCGCAGCGGCGCGCCGGTGTTCGGCTGGCCGGGCTTCGCGTCCTGCACCGCGATCGGCGAGCCGGTCGACGCGGCCTATATCTGCGTGCCCTTCGAAGGCGTGACCGAAGCGCTCGAAGACGTCGGTCGCGCCGGCATCCGCGCCGCCGTCGTGCTGACCTCAGGCTATGGCGAGACCGGCGCCGAGGGCCCGCGGCGACGCTCGGCGAGGATGCCCCGCTCTCGATCCTCGACGGCCGCATCGAACAGCAGCTGCGCCGCTCGATCATGATGGTCGTCGGCGGCGGCACCGCCGAGGTGCAGCGCAACCTGATCGCGACTCGCGGGCTCGGACTGCCAAGATAAATCGGATCTATTTTCCGCGGAAAATAGATCCGATTTATTTCGGAAAATAGATCCGATTTGTCAGCGCCACTCGATGAGCTGCGCGAAGATCCCGGGATTCTGGCCGCGGTAGAAGGCGATCATCCGCTCGGTGTGCTCGAGCATCGCCTTGCCGGCGCGCGGCACGTCGCTGGCGAGGATCGCGTCGCCGATCTCCTTGTGGTCGGCGGCGGAGACGGCATGGAACTCGCGGCTGTCCGTGGTCGTGATGATGTGGTCGGCGAAGATCAGCTGCACCGCGTCGGCGAGCAGCGTCCAGACGGAATTGCCGCTGAACTCGGTCAGCAGCAGATGGAAGTCCTTCAGGGTCTCGGAGCGCATCAGCCGCGGATTCTGCACGCCGCAGGCCTGCTCGACCGAGGCCTGCAGCATCTGCACCTGCGCCTTGCCGAGCTTCTGCGAGGCGCAGACCTCGGCGATGCGCGGATAGAGGATCAGCATCACGTCGCAGAGATCTTCGTAGGTCGCGCCGGCGAGGCCGAAGTACAGCGTGAGCATGCGCGCGAGGTTCTCGGCATTGGCCGAGCCCACGACCGGGCCGCCCTTGGCGCCGGCGCGGATGTGCACCAGACCCTGGACCTCGAGCAGCCGCAGCGCCTCGCGCAGCGAGGCGCGGCCGACCTCGTAGTGCTTGAGCATCGCGGCCTCGGGCGGCAGCGAATCGCCGGTCTTGAGCCCGCCCTCGGAGATGTCGAGGATGATGTCGCGGGCGATCAGCTCGGAGGTCTTCATGACGCGGCGCGTGCGTCGCACGCCCGAGCGCACCGAGGCGAGCCCCCGGGCCACCCGTGCCGGCGAGCGCGCCTCCGGCTGTGATTCTGCTCCGGCCCGCGCTCGCAACTTCCTGGATTTCGGCACCATGGCTCTCTTTCGACCCAGCGCCTTCGCGACGCATCCGTCCATGATCGGGCGCGGGCGTCCGCTCCGCAACACCGGACTGGCGTGGCGCCGCGGATCGACCGCTGCTGTAATTATGCTAATATTTCCAATAGATGCAATGCGGAGTGTGGGCATGGCGATCCTCGATCTGTTCCGGCTCGACGGCCAGGTAGCGCTGATCACGGGCGGCGGCGGCGGGCTCGGCAGCGCGATGGCGCGCGCCTTTGCCGAGGTCGGCGCCGACGTGGCGGTCGTCGGCCGCACCTCTGCCTCGCTCGAGGCGGTCGCCGCGCAGGTGCGCGCGCGCGGCCGACGCTGCGCCATGATCCGTGCCGACCTCGCCGACCCGGACAGCTTCGGGCGCATCGTCGAGGAGACGCTGACGGCGCTCGGCGGCCTCACGATCCTCTGCAACAACGTCGGCGGCATCGCCGGCGACGACGCGCCCAAGCCCGCGATGGAGACCAGCGATGCCTCCTGGTGCGCGCAGATCGACCTGAACCTGACCAGCGTCTGGCGCCTGATCAAGGCCGCGGTGCCGCGCATGGCACGCGGCGGCGTGATCCTGAACATGTCGTCGATCAAGGCCTTCCAGCCGAACGACGGCAGCGCCGCGTACGCGGTCTCCAAGGCTGCGCTCAACACGCTGACGCTGGCGCTGTCGAAGGACCTCGCGCCGCAGTTCCGCGTCAACGGCATCGCGCCCGGTCCGGTGCCGACCGAGAAGTTCAAGAAAGTGCGCCAGGTGACCGAGGCGGATTACCCGCGCGTCGCACGCGAATGGGGCGTGCCGCTCGGGCGGCTCGGCACGCCGGACGACATCGCGGCGACCGCGCTGTTCCTCGCCTCGCCGGCAGGCTCGTGGATCACCGGCCAGACGATCGTGGTGGCCGGAGGCATGTAGCGATGA
>JADLDF010000109.1 GCA_020846815.1 Gammaproteobacteria bacterium
CAGGCCGGCATCGGGATCGGCGGGATCAGCGGCACGACCCGCCGCTGCGGGAACATCATCGCGAAGCCGAGCAGCAGCCCGTAGAGGCCGCCCGAGGCGCCGACCGTCGGCACGTCCTGGCCGAGCGAGCGCGTCACCAGGAGCTGCGCGAGCGCGGCGGCGACCACGCTCGCGAAATAGAACACCATGAAGCGGCGCGTGCCCCAGTAGCGCTCGAGCTCGTTGCCGAAGGTGACGAGGCCGATCATGTTGAAGAGGATGTGCGTGAAGCCGCCGTAGCCGAGCGAGCCGTGCAGGAACGCATAGGTCACGACCTGCCACGGCGCGAACAGCGGGCCGAGCGGCCACAGCGCGAACCAGCGGAACAACTGCTCGCCGGCGACCTGCTGCAGCAGGAACACGCCGATGCAGGCGAGGAGGATTGCGCGGGTTCCGGGAGCGAGGTTGCCGAACATGTCTTGCTTCCGTGAGGGGTTGCGCCGCGGCGGGCGACCAGGTCAGGGGTGGGGCCGTTGCGGCTGCCAGCCGAGCACGAGCAGCAGCGCGAAGAAGCCGATGACGTAGCCGAGCGCGACGTGCCAGCCGCCGCGCAGCCAGGCGGTGACCGAGCGCGCCTGCGGGAAGCGGTTGGAGAGCGCGACACCGGCCGAGGAGCCGAACCAGATCATCGAGCCGCCGAAGCCGACCGCGAACGCGACGAACCCCCAGTCGTAGCCGCCGGCTTCCAGTGCCAGCTTGGTCAGCGGGATGTTGTCGAACACCGAGGACAGGAAACCGAGCCCGAGCGTCGTGGGCCAGGAGGCGGGCGGCAGCCGCTCGACGGGCATCATCGAGGCGGTGAGCACCAGGGCCAGCAGGAAGAGGCTGCCGCGCATCGCCTCGGGGACGATCGACCAGTCCGGACGACGCAGAGGTGCGGTCAGCAGCAGCATGCCGGTCACGGTCGCGCCGATGAACGGGAAACGTTCGGCCAGCTCGGGGAAGCGCAGGTTGATCGTGACGTTGGTCGCGACCGCGGCCGCGAGCACCGCGACCACGATGCCGAGCCGCGGCCAGTCGAGCGCAACCCGCCCGATGACGTCCTTGACGATCGGCGAGTGACGCTGCTGCTGGATCGAGGCCGGCACGGCGAACACGAGGAAGGCCGCGGCCGAAGCGACGTAGGCATGCAGCACCTCGACGGCCGCGATGCCCTCGATCCACATCATCGTGGTCGTGGTGTCGCCGATCACGCTGCCCGCACCGCCGGCGTTCGAGGCCGCGACGATCGCGGCCAGGTAGCCGGTGTGCACGCGCTCGCGGTAGACCGTGGCGGCGACGCTGCCGCCGATCATCGCCGCCGCGATGTTGTCGAGGAAGCTCGACAGCACGAACACCAGCGCGAGCAGCGCCAGGCCGCCTTTCCAGTCGTCGGGCAGGATGCGCGGCAGCGCCAGTGGCAGGTGGGTCAGCTCGAAGTGCCGGGCCAGCAGACCGAAGCCGACCAGCAGGCCCAAGAGGTTGGCCAGCACGACCCACTCGTGACCGAGATGAGAGAGCAGGCCGGCGAGGCCCGGGCCTTCACGGAAGCCCGCGATCAGGGTCTTCCATGCCGTGACCGCGGCGAGGCCGGCGAGCGCCGCGTGCAGCGCGTGGCGGTGGAACAGCGCGACCGCGAGCAGCGTCAGGCCGAACAGCAGGAACTCGACTGGAATCAAGGCTCACCCCGGTCGGACGCGACCTCGCCCCGCGGCGGCCACGGTAGCGGATCGGGACGCGCGCTTCGGCGCGCGAGCGCCCCGTGCATGCTTCAGTGGCTCGCCAGCCAGTCGAACATCGTGTTCGCGAAGCGGATCTTCTGCTCCTTGCCGGCGACGACGTGTGCGAGGTCGTCCCAGGTCTCGCCGCGGGCACCCGGAATCGCCTGCTGGATCGGCAGCGTGGTGCGGGGACTCGTGACCTGGTCGAGCGCAGCATGCAGCACGAACGTGGGGCAGCGCACCGCGCCCAAGCGCGAGCGCGACTCGAAACCGACGCAGGCGTCGATGAGGCGCGAGTGCGCCGCGAAACGGCCGTCGAGCTCCTTCCAGCCGCCGGTCGGCCCGAGCAGCTTCGACTTGTTGGCGTTGTAGTACTCGGGCGTGAACGACAGCAGCGTCACCGCCTTCTGAAAAGCGTCGAAGCCCAGATCGCGGTGCAGCCAGCGGAACATTTCGAGCTGGTCGCGCAGGAAGTCGTCCATCTCGCACCAGGCGCCGGTGTTGAGCATCGAGCGCGCGAGATCGGGGCGGCGGATCGCGATCTCCTGGCACACGCAGGCGCCCATGCCGACCAGTCCGACCAGGTGCACGTTCTTCAGGCCCAGGTGGTCGAGCAGGCCGATCGCATCGGCCGCGTGCAGCGCCATCGTCGAGGGCACGGACGGATCGTCGGTGGAATCGCCGATGCCGCGGTAATCGAACACGATCACCTGGTAGCGATCCGTGAGGCCGCGCGCGAGGTGCCCGTGGTTGTCACGGCAGAACGTGCCCCAGCCGCCCATGCAGAGCACCGGGTCGCCCCGGCCGAGGATCTCGTAGTACATGTCGTGATCGTTGATTCTGGCGATGGGCATGGAGGCTCCAGCATTGGCTCGCGGACCGGACCGCGGCGACTCGGTTTCTACCGGGATTCTACCGAATTGCCCGCACCGGAGCCGTCATCCGTAGGCCGGCCGCATCCGGAGCGCGGCGGCGCGAGCCGCGCGGCAAAGCAGCACGGCTGCTAACCTCGCCGGCACTCCGAGGTGCCCATGATTCTCGGCAGCTACTTCCTGCTGTTCGCCTACTGGCTCGGTGGCGACATCGGCGTGTTCTATTCCGCCTTCCAGGTGCGCGATCGCAACCTGTCCGTCGAGGTGCGGCGCACGGCAGGGCGCACGCGGCCGTTCGTGCTGGCGATCTGGGCGCTGCTCGCGATCGCGGCCTACGTCGGCATTTCCAAGCCGGACTTCGGCTTCATGCCCTGAGCGCTGCTGGTGCCTGCAACGCCCTGAGCGCTACGAGCCTCTCTGCGCCGCGTCGGCCCGGCTTCAGCGCGGCACCTTCATGCCGCGCTGTACGGTCGGACGCGCACCGATCGCGGCGGCCCAGCGCGCGAGATTCGGATGGCCGTCGAGGCTGCCCGGGAAGCGTTTCATCGACACCGCGGCCACCGGATAGGCGATGATGTCGGCGACGGTGTATTCGTCGCCCGCGAGCCAGGGCGACTGGCCGAGTCGCACTTCCAGCGTCTGCACCATGCGTGTGCAGAGCTTGTCGTAGAACTGGATCGCCCAGAGCAGCTTCTCGGGCGCGATGACGTTGAACGCAAACTGGCCGCTGTATGCCGGTCCCACGTCGCTCGCGACCACGCCGACCCACTCGTACACCTTGGCGCGCACGCGCGGGTCCGACGGGAAGAGCTTGCCGGTCTTCTCCGCGAGGTAGAACAGGATCGCCGCCGTTCCATAGACCGAGACCGGCGCGCCGCCCGGCACGTCGTGGTCGACGATCGCCGGCATCCTAGCCACCGGTGTGATCGCGACGTACTCGGGCTTGAAATTCTCGCCCTTGACGAGGTCGTAGTCGATGACGCGGTACGGCAGGCCCGTCTCCTCGAGCATGATCGAGGCCTTGTAGCCGTTGGCCGTTGCGGTCGTGTGCAGGTCTATCATGTCGCCATATTGCA
>JADLDF010000110.1 GCA_020846815.1 Gammaproteobacteria bacterium
GCCTTGCGGGCGGCGTCGTAGGGATTGCGGCCGCTGCGGTACTCGACCGCGACCGGCGAGGCGAACAGGTCGAACTCGCGGCGGAACACGTTCGCGAGATAGCGCGTGTACGACTCGGGCACGTCCTTGGTCTGGTTGCCGTGGACGATGATGCGCGGCGGGTTGCGGCCGCCCTGGTGGGCGTAGCGCAGCTTGATGCGGCGGCCGCGCACCAGCGGCGGCTGGTGCTGCTGGATGGCCCGCTCGAGCGTGCGGGTCAGCACCGAGGTCGGGATCTCGCGCATCGCCGAGTCGTAGGCGCGGATCGTCGCCTGCACCAGCTCGCCGACGCCGGTGCCGTGGCGCGCCGAGATGAAGTGCACCGGCGCGAACGGCACGAAATCGAGCTTGAGCTCGAGCTGGCGGCGGATGTCGTCACGCCGGTCCGCGGGCACACCATCCCACTTGTTGACGGCGATCAGCAGCGCGCGCCCGCGGTTCAGCGCGAGGCCGAGCACGCTGGCATCCTGCTCGCCGATGACGTCGTGGGCGTCGCAGACGAAGATCACGACGTGCGCCTCGTCGATCGCCTGCAGCGTCTTGGCGACGCTGGCACGCTCGATCTCGTCGTCGACCCTGGAGCGGCGCCGCACGCCGGCCGTGTCGATGAGCACGAACTCTCGCTCGTCGCGCCGGAACGGCACGAAGATGCTGTCGCGCGTGGTGCCCGGCGTTTCGCTGGCGATGACGCGCTCCTCGCCGATCAGGCGGTTGACCAGCGTCGACTTGCCGACGTTCGGGCGGCCGATGATGGCGATGCGGATCGCGCGCTGCTGCGTCTCGTCGGCCGGTGGCTGTGGCTCGATGTCTTCGAGCACCTGCTCCATCAGCTCGCGGCAGCCCTCGCCGTGCGCGGCGGAAACGGCGATCGGCTCGCCGAAGCCGAGCGCGTGGAAGTCGGCGCCGGCGATCGCGGTGTCGAGGCCCTCGGCCTTGTTCACGGCGAGGAACACGGGCTTGCCGGAGCGGCGCAGCTCGCGCGCCACGAAATGGTCCTGCGGCGTCAGGCCGCTGCGCGCATCGGCGATGAACACCAGCAGGTCGGCCTCGGCGACGGCGCGCTCGGTCTGGGTGCGCATCGGCGCCTCCAAACCCGCGGGCTGCTCCACCAGGCCGCCGGTGTCGACGACGATGTAGGGCTGGCCGCCGAGCTTGCCGAAGCCGTACTGCCGGTCGCGCGTGACGCCCGGCACGTCGGCGACGATCGCGTCACGCGTGCCGGTGAGGCGGTTGAACAGCGTCGACTTGCCGACGTTCGGACGACCGACCAGCGCGACGACGGGCAGCATGGCAGGGCGCGCGAGGCCCGCGGCCTCAGTCGCGCGCCGTCCCTGCGGCGGGCGCGTCGTCCCTGGCTGCGGGTGCCGCCTGCGCGGGCGCAGCCTCCGCAGCCGGCGACGCCGGGCGCGGACGGAAGGCCACCAGCCCGCCTTCGTCGTCGAGCACGTAGAGCGTGTCACCGACGACCAGCGGTGCATTGCTGACGCGATCGCCGGCGCGGGTACGTGCCACCAGCGCGCCGCTGGCGCGGTCGAGCCAGTGGATGTAACCCTCGAAGTCGGCGACCGCGACGTAGCCGGCGATCGCGGCAGGCGCGGACAGGCCACGACGCTGGAACGCGTCCTGGCGCCACAGCTCGACACCCGTGCGCCGGCGCAGCGCGACGACTTCGCCGTCGGCGGTGGAGACGTAGACGGCCTCGTCGTCGAAATCGAGGCCGCGATGGCTCGAGATCTCGCGCGACCACCAGACCTGGCCGGAATCGAGCGCCAGCATGGCCGCGCGGCCCTGGTAGCCGACGACGAAGACATCGGCTCCCGACACCTTGACGGCTGCGTCGATGTCGACGAGCCGCTCGAGCTCGGTGCGGCCGCGCGGCGGCGTCACCGTCGCCTCCCAGGCGATCTCGCCGTCGTCGACGTTGACCGCGAGCACGCGGCCGTTGTCGAAGCCGCAGAGCGCGACGCGGCCGGCGATCGCGGGCCTGCCCACGCCGCGCAGCGTCAGGCGCGGCACCTGCTGCTCCTCGCGCCAGCGCTCCTTGCCGGTCGCCGGATCGAGGCCGAGCAGCCGGCCGTCGACGGTGTGCACGACCACGATATCCTCGCCGACCACCGGTGCGGTGAGCACCTCGCCGCCGACGCGCACGCGCCAGCGCTCGCGGCCATCGGCCTGTTCGAGCGCGATGACCTCGCCGTCGGAGGAACCGACGGCCACCAGGCCGTGGCCGCTGCCGGTGCCGCCGGACAGCGCCGCGCGCGTGCGGGTTCGCCAGGCAGCCCGGCCGCTCGCGAGATCGAAGGCCGCGACCTCGCCCCCGGCGCCCGCGGCATAGAGGCGCTCGCCGTCGGCCGAAGGCGCGAGGCCGAGCCGCAGCACGGCGTCGTCGCCCGACACTTTGGCGCTCCAGACGCGGTCGACGCGCAGCGTCGAGCGGAAGTCCACGAGCTCCGCCGGGGGCTCGACGTCCTTTTCCTTGGAGCAGGCCGCGAGCAGCGCCAGCGCCGCGACCGCGGCGAGACCCGCCGCGCAGCGCACGCTGCGCATCGCCGGACCCTGAAGGACTGCCGGACGGGTCACGGTGCCGCCGCCGGCGTCTGGGCCGGCGCCTCCACAGGCGCCGCCCCCGCCTCGGAGGATGCTGCCGGCGTCTGCGCCGGTGCCCCGGCAGGCGCGGCCCCTGCCTCGGAGGATGCCGCCGCCGCGGCGTCGGCGACGCCGTCGGCCAGCAGGTCCGCGACCTTCAGCTCAACGGCCGGGCGATCGAGGCTGCCATCGACATCGATCTCGAGCGCCTTGCGCCAGGCGCGCAGCGCGCCGGGCTTGTCGCCTTTGGCATAGAGCACATCGCCGCGGACCTCGTCGAAGCGGGCGGCAAAAGCGCCGGCCGCAGCCCCGTCGAGCGTGGCCATCGCGATGTCCGGGTTGCCCTGCGCGAGCTGCACGCGCGCGAGGCGCAGCCGGGCCACGAGGTGGAGCTGTTCGTCGCGGGAGTCTTTCATCACCCGGGTCAGGCGCTCGACGGCCTTGCCGAGTTCACTGGTCTCGACCAGCGAGCGCGCCGCGAGCAGGTCGGCCTGGTCGGCATACGGCGAGGACCCATGGTCCTGGCGCAGCTCGTCGATCAGGGTGAAGCCGCGGGTGCGATCGCCGCGCCCGAAGGCCTCGAGGACCTGCGAGTACTTGGAGCTCGCCGCGAGCGCCTGCAGCTCGATGCGCTCCTGCCACCAGCGCCAGCCGGCCAGGGCCGCGACGCCGATCACCACGCCCGCTAGCAGCCAGAGCCCGTTCTCGCGCAGCCATTGCTTGACGCGCTCCCACTGCTCCTGCTCGCTGTAAAAATCGTCGACCACTTGTGTCTCCTGCAGCGGCCCGCGCTCCGCGGACCCGAAACGGGCGCTTCGCGCCCCTCAGCGGCCCGCGTCGCGCGCGAGCCAGACCCCGACTTCCGATGCTGCCGCGGCCAGCGGCACCTCCGACTGCGCCGCAGCCGCGTCGCGCAGC
>JADLDF010000111.1 GCA_020846815.1 Gammaproteobacteria bacterium
GCAGCGGCGTCGTGTTCGAGAACTCCAGCGTCACGTGCCCTTCCCACTCCGGCTCGAGCGGCGTGACGTTGACGATGATGCCGCAGCGCGCATAGGTCGACTTGCCGAGGCAGACCGTCAGCACGCTGCGCGGGATGCGGAAATACTCCACCGTACGCGCCAGTGCGAACGAATTCGGCGGGATGATGCAGACGTCGGCGACCACGTCGACGAAGCTTTTTTCATCGAACTGCTTCGGATCGACGATCGTGGAATTGATGTTGGTGAAGATCTTGAACTCGTTCGCACAGCGCACGTCGTAGCCGTAGCTCGAAGTGCCGTAGGAGATGATCCTGCGGCCCTCGACCGCGCGCACCTGCGCGGGCGCGAACGGCTCGATCATGCCCTGCTCCGCCGCCATGCGGCGGATCCAGTGGTCGGACTTGATGCTCATGATTCCTCGATGACGATCTTCGGGAACAGCGCGCTGCGGTCGCGCGCGCGCCGCGCCAGCTCGCCCGCCGCGCGCCGCGCCATGCGCAGATAGGCTTCGGCCCGCGGCGTGCCGGGTGCCGAGGCCACGGTGGGGCGTCCGCCGTCGGCTTCCTCGCGGATGTGCGCATCGAGCGGCAGCTCGCCGAGCAGCTGCACGCCGTACTGCGCGGCCATGCGCGCACCGCCGCCCTGGCCGAACACGTGCTCCGCGTGACCGCAGTTCGAGCAGACGTGCAGGCTCATGTTCTCGACGATGCCGAGCACCGGCACGTTGACCTTCTCGAACATCTTCAGCCCCTTGCGGGCGTCGGCGAGCGCGATGTCCTGCGGCGTGGTCACGATCACCGCGCCGGCGACCGGCACCCGCTGCGACAACGTGAGCTGGATGTCGCCGGTGCCGGGCGGCATGTCGACGACGAGATAGTCGAGCTCGCCCCACTCGGTGTCGGCCAGCAGCTGATTGAGCGCCGAGGTCACCATCGGACCGCGCCAGACCATCGGCTGTTCGGCATCGACCAGGAAGCCGATGGACATCGCCGCGAGCCCATGGGCCTGCAGCGGCCGCAGCTTCTTGTCATCGATGGTAGTCGGACGCTGGCCGGCGAGGCCGAGCATGATCGGCTGGCTCGGCCCGTAGATGTCGGCATCGAGGATGCCGACCCGCGCGCCCTGCGCGGCCCAGGCGAGCGCGAGATTGACGGCTACGGTGGACTTGCCGACCCCGCCCTTGCCGGAGGCCACCGCCACGACGTTGCGGATACCCGACAGCGGGCTGAGCCCGCGCTGCACCGCGTGGGCTGCGATGCGCGAGCGCAGCGTCACCGCGACCGGCTGGTCGTGGCCCGCGGCCGCCAG
Source organism: Gammaproteobacteria bacterium (assembly GCA_020846815.1). The sequence goes on from JADLDF010000111.1 coordinate 1,330, forward strand.
ATGCGCGCGCAGCGCCGCGGCGATCTCCGGCTCGTAGCCTCCCGTCGGATAACCGAGCTCGAGCCCGACGCGGATGCCGGCGGCGGCCTGCTCGACGCCGACCAGCGCGCGGGCTTCGCCCAGCGACTGCCGCAGATTGGGATCGACGTAGCTGGACAGCAGGGCCGACAGCTCTGCCATGGTGGGCTCAGCGGGCATCTTTGGGCGAGGGTCGTGGCAAGGGGTGCCGATTCTAGCCCAGCACCGGTCGAGACGGGTGCCGCCGGAGCCCATGGAGACACCCGCCCGGCGGGCCCTGGAACGGACTGCTGTGGCATACTCATCCGCTGCAAATTGTTCGCAGTGCGGGGGTCTGGGGCGAGTTCGGATGGGTTTTTTTTCCAACCTCAGGGCCGACCGCATCATCACCGAGGTACGGGGCACGGCCGATCCCGCCAGCCCCGCGACGCGCAAGGCGATTTCGCGGCTCCGCGACATCGGGGACGACGCGATCTACCCGATCCTCGCAGCGCTGCCCGATGCCAGCAAGGAAGCCACGGCAGCCTTCGTCGAGGCGCTCGCCGGGATCCTCGGCCAGAAGAACTTCCCGGTCTACGTGCAGGCGATGATCGAGGGCAGCCCGCGCGTCGTCGCCGGCCTCAAGTACGCGATGCAGAGCTCCCGGGCCTATCCGCCGCACCTGCTGCTCGAGGTGCTGGGCAAGGCCGACGTGCCGAAGTCGCCGATCCTCGACGTGATCGTCGCCCAGAAGGATCGCTTCAGCGTCCGCGAGCTGCTGACCGCAGCCCACAACCAGCAGCCGAACGAGAAGGCGGCGCTGTTCCGCGTGATCTCCGACATTGCCACCGCGGCGGCCGTGCCCGAGCTGATCGGCCGCCTGCAGAGCAAGGATCAGATCGCCCGCCTGCACATCATCAACACTCTCGGCCGCTTCAATCTGCCGGAGGTGCGCACGGCGCTGCAGGGCCAGCTCAAGGACCCGAGCAAGCTGATCCGCTCCGCGGCGCTCTCGGCACTCGGCAAGATGGACGGCCCGATCGACGTCAGCCAGGTCGTGCCACTGCTGCGCGACGTGGAGATCGACGTCCAGAACAAGGCCATCGACGTCGTGATCAAGGCGAACGATCCGGACACGATCAAGCTGCTGATCGAGATCATGAAGGATCCCGAGGAGAGCGCGCGGCGTGCCGCGGTCGAGGTGCTGAACGAAATCGGCGACGCCAAGTCGGTGAAGTTCCTGCTCGAGGCGATCGCCGACTCGGACTGGTGGGTACGCAGCCGCGCCGCCGACGCGCTCGGCAAGATCGGCGGGCCCAAGGTCGTCGAGGCCGTGCTGCAGCTCATCAAGGATCCGAACGAGGACATCCGCCGGGCCGCGATCGAGATCCTGAACCAGACCAAGGACGAGCGCGCGGTCGACCAGCTGCTCGACGCGACGCGCGACCGCGACTGGTGGGTCAGCGAGCGCGCCGTCGATGCGCTGGCCGAGATCGGCAGCCGCAAGGCCGTGCCGCGCCTGGTCGAGATGCTGCAGACGGGGCCGGCCAAGGCGCTGCCGATCGTCGTGCGCGCGCTCGGCAAGCTCGGCGACAACCGTACCATCGACCCGATCCTCGCCGTGATGCAGACGCGCCGCGAGAAGGAGGTCCAGGTCGAGGTGGTCCACGCCCTCGCCCGCCTGGCCGACGACCGGCGTGTCGAGCACATCCGCATCCAGCTCGAGTCGCAGGCGAGCACCGCTGCCGATCCGACGATCGCGCGGGCCGCGAGTGGCGCGCTCGAGGAGCTGCAGAAGCGCTTCGCGACCGGCTCGATCGAGGTCGCCGACCAGAGTGGCGGCAGCCTGCCGGCTGCCCGGGAAGTGCCCCGCCCGCCGGAGCCGGCACGCACGGTCATGCGGCCCGACGAGGACGTCGCGCGGCAGGTGCGCGCGGCCGAGGCTGCGACCACGCCGCGGCTCGATATCACGACCCTCAAGCCCGGCGACCTGATCGAGGGCCGCTACAAGTACATCGAGCGCATCGGCAAGGGCGCCTTCGGCACGGTGCTGCTGATGGAGGACACGGTCGTCGACGACCGGCTGATCCTGAAGTTCCTGAACCCGAACGTCTCCCAGGACGAGGAGATGATGAAGCGCTTCGTGCACGAGCTGCGCTTCTCGCGCAAGATCACGCATCGCA
>JADLDF010000112.1 GCA_020846815.1 Gammaproteobacteria bacterium
CGATCGCGATGCAGCTGCTGTCCTGGCGCGTCAAGCCGGGCCAGGCGATTCCGGCGCTGTCCGCGGATGCCGCGCACGTGCTGCTGACCTGCCGCTGGAGCGGCAACGCGCGCGAGCTCGACAACGTGCTGCAGCGTGCGCTGATCCTCTGCACCGGCCCCGTCATCGGGCCGGCGCATCTGGTGCTCGAAGCCCTGAACGGCCGTGACGTGGCGGAGCCTGCGGGCGAGGCGGGCGGTGCGATCGGCGCCGCGGCCTGCGGCGCGCTGGCGCGCTCGCTGGAGGCGACCGAGCGCGAGCTGCTGCTCGAAGCGCTCAGGGATCCGCAGTCCACGCGTCGCATCGTCGCCGAGCGCCTCGGCATCAGCCCGCGCACGCTGCGCTACAAGCTCGCGCGGCTGCGCGCGGCCGGCGTCAGCGTGCCGGCGGCCTGAGCACGGAGGCATCGCGATGAGCCAGATGGAAATCGACCGCGTGCTGTCGCAGATCCGCACGATCCGCGCCGAGGCCGGCGGTGCGCTCGGCGCAGTCGCGAGGCCCCCGGGAGCGGGCGAGGGCGCGAGCTCTTCGGTCAGTTTCGCCGCGGTGCTGCGCAGCGGGCTCGACCAGGTCGATGCCGCGCAGCAGAGCGCACGCCAGGCCGCGACCGACTTCGAGCTCGGCAAGCCCGGCGTCGACCTGCCGCAGGTCATGCTCGAGATGCAGAAGGCGAGCGTGTCGTTCCGCGCGGCCGTCGAGGTTCGCAACAAGCTCGTCAATGCCTACCAGGAAATCATGAACATGCCGGTCTGACGCGCGTCGGACGGGCATTTCGCTGAATGGAGAACGTGATGGCCGAAGCTGCGACAGCTCCGGGAATGGTCAAGCTGAACGCCGGGTTGCGACCGCTGCTGCTGCTCGTCGGCATCGCCGCGGCGGTCGCCGCCGGTGTCGGCGTGGTGCTCTGGGCGCAGGGCCCGACCTACAACCTGCTGTACGGCGACCTCTCGAGCGAGGATGCCGCCGCCGTGACCCAGGCTCTGTCGGGCGCGGGGATCACCTATCGCCTGGAAAACGGCACCGGCGCGATCTCCGTGCCCGCCGAGCGCCTGAACGACGCGCGCCTGCTGCTCGCAGGCCAGGGCCTGCCGCAGCAGGGCGGATTCGCCAGCATGGCCAAGGATCCGGGCTTCGGCGTCTCGCAGTTCATGGAGGGCGCTCGTTACCAGCATGCGCTCGAATCCGAGCGCGCACGCACGATCGCGAGCCTGCAGCAGGTCGGCGCCGCGCGCGTGCACATCGCCACGCCGCGCAACTCGAGCTTCGTGCGCGACCGGGTGCCGGCGAGCGCCAGCGTCTTCGTGCAGCTGCGGCCGGGGCGCACCCTCGCGACCGAGCAGGTGACCGCGATCGTGAACCTCGTGGCCTCGAGCGTGCCGGAGCTCGACGCCTCGCAGGTCACGGTCGTCGACCAGAAGGGGCGGCTGCTGTCCTCGCCCCAGGGTCGCGACGACTTCGCGATCCGCGACCAGCAGATGGAGTTCGCGCGCCAGCTCGAGGAAGGCCATGCGCAGCGCATCGAGGCATTGATCGCACCGCTGGTCGGTGCCGGGCGGGTGCGTGCGCAGGTCAGCGCACAGTTCGACCTGAGCGCCACCGAGGAGGCGCGCGAGCAGTACCGGCCCGAGAGCCAGATCGTGCGCAGCGAGCAGCTCTCCGAGGAATCGAGCCGCGGCGGCGCAGCCGGCGGCGGCGTGCCCGGCGCGCTGACCAATCAGCCGCCGCCCGCGGGCGTGGCGCTGCCGCCCGGCGTGCAGCCCGGCCAGAACGCTACGGCTGCGGGAGCCGCGGTGGCGGCCGCGGACGGCAGCAACTCCAAGCAGGCCACGCGCAACTACGAAATCGACCGCACGGTCGCCTACACGCGCCAGCCGGCGGGCAAGCTGCAGCGCCTCTCGGTCGCGGTACTGATCGACAACCTGCGCATCGTCGGCAAGGACGGCAAGATCAGCGAGACGCCGCTGGCACCCGAGCAGATCGAGCGGATCACGGCGCTCGTCAAGGACGCCGTGGGCTTCGACGAGAAGCGCGGCGACAGCGTCAACGTCGTCAACAGTCCGTGGCGTGGCGAGCCGCTGCCCGACGCCGACACGCTGGTCACGGTGCCGATCTGGGAGCGCCCCTGGGCACGCGATCTCGCCAAGATCGTCGCCGGGCTGATCGTCGCACTGGTGCTGGTCTTCGCGGTGCTCAAGCCGCTGCTGCGCCAGCTCACGGGCACGTCCCGCGGGCCGGCGGCACTGCCGCCGGGCGATGCGACGGCCGCGCTGGCGGCGCCGGCGGGCGACTCGCCCAAGGGCGCCGCGGGCAGCGCGCCCGCCGAAGTGGTCGCCGCCGCGGCCTCGGCCAGCGCCAGCTCGCTGGCCTACGAGCAGCAGATGGCTCAGGCGCGCACCGTGGTCGCACAGGACCCCGCGCGCGTCGCCCAGGTCGTGAAGTCGTGGGTGCAGGCCGATGGCTGAGCTGGATCGCAACCCGGGCGAGGCGCGCTCGGGCGTCGAGCGGGCCGCGATCCTGCTGCTGAGCCTCGGCGAGAAGGAAGCGGCCGAGGTGCTCAAGCATCTCTCCGCGAAGGATCTGCAGAAAGTCGGTACCGCGATGACGCAGGTCACCCACGTCTCGCGCACCGAAGTCGCCGAAGTGCTGTCGGCGTTCACCAGCGAGGTCGAGGCGCAGACCTCGCTCGGGCTCAGCAACGACGAATTCATCCGCAACACGCTGATCAGCGCACTCGGCGAGGACAAGGCCGGCGGTCTCATCGACCGCATCCTGCTCGGCCGTTCGAGCAAGGGACTCGAGGCGCTCAAGTGGATGGACGCGAGCGCGATCGCGGAGATGGTGCGGCTCGAGCATCCGCAGATCGCCGCGATCATCCTCTCCTATCTCGAGCCCGACCAGTCGGCCGAGGTCATCGCACTGCTGCCGGAGAACATGCGCTCGGAGCTGCTGCTGCGCGTGGCGACGCTCGACGGCGTGCAGCCGGCTGCGCTGCAGGAGCTGGACCAGATCATGGAGCGGCAGTTCTCGGGCTCGAACCAGACCCGCAAGTCGGTGCTGGGCGGTCCGAAGGTGGTCGCGAACATCATCAACATGCTCGAGCCGCGCATCGAGAGCGTCGTGATGCAGGAGATCGCCGCCGCCGACGAGCAGCTCGGCAACAAGATCCAGGACCTGATCTTCGTGTTCGACAATCTCATCGACGTCGACGACCGCGGCATGCAGGAGCTGTTGCGGCAGGTCACGAGCGACAAGCTGCTGCTCGCGCTGAAGGCCGCGGACGACGCGCTCAAGGAGAAGATCTTCAAGAACATGTCGCAGCGTGCCGCGGAGATGCTGCGCGAGGACCTGGCGTCGCGTGGCCCCGTGAAGCTCTCGGAGGTCGAGGGCGCGCAGAAGGAGATCCTGGTCATCGCACGCAGGCTGGCCGAGGAAGGCTCGATCAATCTCGGCAGCAAGGGAGGCGGCGAGGCCTATGTCTGAGCCGGCGGGTCGCAGGACGGGCGCCGCCGCCTCGGCCTGGGTGTTCCCGCCGGTGCGGGGCCCCGTGGTCGGCCGGCCGGGAGCCGTGCAGAGCGCCGCGGCGCTCGAGGCCGAGTACCAGCAGGCCTGGCGCAACGGCTTCGAGGAAGGCCGTCGCGAAGGGCTCGCCGCAGGTACGAGCCAGATCGAGGCGCGCCAGCGCGAGCTGGACGCACGCATCGATGCGGTCGAGACGCTGCTGGTGGCCATGAGCCGTCCGCTCGAGCGGCTGGACGAGACGGCCGCGGCCGAGCTCGCGCGCCTCGCACTCACGACCGGCGCGCAGCTCGCGCGGCGCGAGCTGCGCCACGATCCGGCCCAGCTCATCGCGATCATCCGCGACTGCGTCGATGTGCTGCCGGCCAGCGCACGTCACGTCCGCGTCCATCTGCACCCGGCGGACGCGGCGGTGATCCGCGAGCGGCTGGCGCAGCCGGCGGCGGAACGCGCCTGGAGCATCGTCGAGGATCCGGTCATGGCACGCGGCGGATGCCGCGTGAGCAGCGAGTCGTCGCAGATCGACGCACGCTTCGACAGCCGCGTCGCAGCCGTGGTCGCCGCCGTGCTCGGCGACGAACGCGATTCGGACCGGCGGGACGACGCCGATGCGGCGAACCCGCCGGAGACGACGCCATGAGCGCTGCACCCGTACCCCGCGGCTTCGCCACGCGGCTCGCAGCCTATGCGGCACGCGGCGACGCGCCACCGCCGCTGGTCGTCGAAGGACGGCTGACGCGCATGGTGGGCCTGACGCTGGAGGCCACGGGATGCCAGGCCGCCGTCGGTGATCGCTGCCTGCTGGTGCCCGGACGCGGTGCGCCGTCCGAGGCCGAGGTCGTCGGCTTCGCGGGCGAGCGGCTGCTGCTGATGCCGACCGGCGATCTGCACGGCCTCGAGCCCGCGACGCGCGTGATCCCGACCACGCGCTCCGGCATCGTGCCGGTCGGCGAGGGCATGCTGGGCCGCGTCATCGATGGTGCCGGTCAGCCACTCGACGGGCTGGGTCCGATCCGCTCGAGCGGCGAAGGGCGGCTCATGGGCGTGCCGCTGAACCCGCTGCGCCGTCATCCGATCGAGGAGCCGCTCGACGTCGGCGTACGCACGATCAACGGGCTGCTGAGCATCGGGCGCGGCCAGCGCGTCGGACTGTTCGCCGGCAGCGGCGTCGGCAAGAGCGTGCTGCTCGGCATGATGGCGCGCTACACCAGCGCGGACGTGATCGTGGTCGGCCTGATCGGCGAGCGCGGCCGCGAAGTCAAGGAGTTCGTCGATCGCATCCTGGGACCGGTGGATCGCCGCCGGGCCGTGGTCGTCGCGGCACCGGCCGATGCGCCACCGCTGATGCGCCTGCACGGCGCCTGGCTCGCCACCGCGATCAGCGAGTGGTTCCGCGACCAGGGTCGTTCGGTGCTGCTGCTCATGGATTCACTGACGCGCTTCGCGCAGGCGCAGCGCGAGATCGGCCTCGCGATCGGCGAGGCCCCTGCGACCAAGGGCTATCCGCCCTCGGTGTTCGCGCGCCTGCCGCAGCTCGTCGAGCGTGCGGGCAACGGCGTCACCGGCGGCGGCTCGATCACGGCGTTCTACACCGTGCTGACCGAGGGCGACGACCAGCAGGATCCGATCGCCGATTCGGCACGGGCGATCCTCGACGGGCACATCGTGCTGTCGCGGCGCATCGCCGAGTCCGGCCACTACCCGGCCATCGACGTCGAGGCCTCGATCAGCCGCGTCATGAACGAGATCGCCGCGCCGCGCCAGCTCGCGCTGGCCCGCCGGCTGCGGCAGGTCATGGCGACCTACAACCAGTCGCGCGACCTCGTGACCCTGGGCGCCTGGCGTCCGGGTGCCAACCCGCAGCTCGACCAGGCCGTCGCACTCTGGCCTGCCGTGCAGCGCTATCTCGACCAGGACCTCAGGGAACGCGCCGGTTTCGCAGAGAGCCTCGAGGCGCTCGCCGGTTTGTTCGGCGACGACGAGGCCGGCATGGAGAAGGATGAATGAAGCGAGCGCAACGCCTGGACCACTTCCGGGACGGACTGGAAAGCACCGAAAAGGAACACCGCGCGAAATTCACGGCCGCGGAGTCGCGTGCCGCAGAGGCACGAGCCCGCCTCGCGGAGCTGGAGCGTTACCGCGACGAGTACCTGCGCAGCTTCGGGCACCGCGCGGCCGGCGGCATGGATGCCACGGCGCTGCGCGACTATCAGGCCTTCGTCGCGAGGCTCGGAGAGGCGGTCCGCCAGCAGGCCCAGGCCGTGTCGCGCAGCGAGCTCGAGTGCGAGTTCGAGCGGCAGCGCTGGAACGAAGCCGCGACGCGCTGCCGCGCGGTCGCGAGCGTGGTCGAGCGCTGGAAGGCCGAGGAACGGATCGGCCTGTCGCGCGCCGAACAGCGCGAGACCGACGAGTGGGCGCGCGTGGTGTCGTCGCGTGCCATCGTGGAGGGCTGACGCATGAATGCCAGCGTGACGTCGGCGGGAGGTGTCGTATCCCGCGCCGCGAGCCCGGGCCGCGAGGGCGGCGCATCGGGCGGCACCGACGATGCAGGATCGTTTGCCGGCATCATGGATTCGCAGGCCCGTGCGCCGGAGCACGCCGAGGGCGGCAGCGCCGGTGCGCGCACCCGCAGCAGCGCCGCGGCGGCGCGCGGCACCGCTCCAGGCGGGGCGCAATGCGCAGCGACGTCGACCACGACGGCGGACGCGGCGCAGCCCGAGTCCGAAGCCTGCGAGGACGATGCCGGGCTGCTCGACGACGGGATGGTCGAAAGCCTGCTCGGCAGCGGCGAAGCGGCCGCGTCGACGGCGCCGGCGCCTGCGCTCGCCGCGGACCCGGCCACGCCCCGGGATGTGACCGAACCGCCGCTCGTCGCGTCACCTGCGCCCTGGCCGCCACTGCCCCTGCACGACGACGTGCTGGAACGATCGCTGGGCGAAGCGCTCGAGCGGCTGGATCCGGCTGCATCGGCCGCGGGCGGCCTCGCCGCGCAGGCCGGCGAGCGCCTGGCCGCGACTCTCGAGGCCGTCGTCGAGCGTCTCGCCGATGGTGCCGGCGCCGGCAGCGGCGCGGAGGTGCTCGATGGCGACGACGCGCCGTCATTGCTGCCCGCAGGCGAGGTCCGCAGCAGCGCACGGGCGCACGGCAGCGAGGCCGCTGCAGCAGCGCGCGCGCCCGAACTGCGTTCGCCGCCGGGCACGCCCGCCTGGACCGACGAGCTCGGCGCGCGCGTCAGCTGGATGCTCGAGCGCGGCGAGCAGGTCGCTTCGCTGCGGCTCAATCCCGAGAACCTCGGTCCGCTCGAGGTGCGCATCGCCGTGCGCGAAGGCGAGACCACGGTGTGGTTCGGCGCCAGCCAGGCCGAGACGCGCGCCGCGCTCGAGCATTCGCTGCCGAGGCTGCGCGAAATGCTCGGCGCTTCCGGCCTGTCGCTCGCCAACGCAGGGGTGTTCAGCCACACGCCGCGGGATCCGCAGCGCGGCTTCACCGCCGCTGCGCTGGCCCGCGCCTCCCAGGAATCCGGCGCCGACCCCGGCGGCGCGAGTGTGACGTCCGTCACGCGCCAGGGCCTCATCGATCTCTACGCCTGAGCGGCGGTGCGGCGGCGGCCCCGCCGCGGATCGCCGCGCGGCGCCGGAAATCCGACACCCGCGTGATGCAGTTCGCAGATGCCGGCATGGCACGGCTATTGCTTGATCGGGCCCGGTGCCAGGTGGCACTGCAGGACAGGTCGGATCCATGGCCAAGGCAGAAGCAGCCGCAGTCGAGCTCGCCGACGGTGAAGCTCCCAGCAAGAAGGGCGGCAAGGGAAAGCTGATCCTCATCGCCG
>JADLDF010000113.1 GCA_020846815.1 Gammaproteobacteria bacterium
AAGATGAAGGAGAAGCAGATCGAGGTCGGCCGGCCGTTCGAGCCGCTGCTCGACTGGTGCCGCGTCAGCGTCGGCACCACCGAGGAGACGACCGTGTTCATCGACGCGCTGCGCGCCGTCGTCAAGGGCTGATGCGCGGCGCGGGCCGATACTGATGCCGATGACAGACCTGAGTCGGTGCAGCGCCTGGCCTCGCCGCGACGCCTGCCGACACCACGACATCTGCCCGCCCTACGACTCCTGCTGGCCTGCGATACCCGCCGGCACGCGACACCTGCCGGCACCGCGACGCTGGCATCGGCCCCGCAATGCTCTGGTTTCTCGAGGAGTGAGATCCATATGCCTTCGAGCCTGATCCGCCGCGCCGCCCTCGGCGTCTGCGGTTTGTCGATCGCCGTCGGCAGCGCCCTCGCGCAAAGCCCGGCGGCTCCGGCCTCGCCGGCGGCCACGCCGACTGCGGCACCGGCTGCTGCCGCGTCCCCCAGCGTTGCCGTCGCGGCGCCAGCGACGGACCGGCTCTCGGCCGAAGCGATGTGGGGTCTCGCGCGCCTCGGCGATCCGGCGATCTCGCCCGACGGCAGGCTCGCCGTCGTGCCGGTCACGCGCTACGACGTCGAAGAGGACAAGGGTCGCACGGACCTGTGGCTGTTCCCGGTCGCGGGCGGCGAGGGTCGGCAGCTCACGGCCGACGAGGCCGCGGACACGAGCCCGGTCTGGAGCCCCGACGGCCGCTCTATCGCCTTCGTCTCCAAGCGCGGCGACGACGAGCAGACGCAGATCTACGTGATCGCGGTCGACGGCGGCGAGGCGCGGCGCGTGACCGAGGTGCCCACCGGCGCGGACGCGCCGAAGTGGTTCCCCGACGGCAGGCGGCTCGCCTTCGTCAGCCCGATCTGGCTGGATCTCGTGCGCTGGGAGGACCAGGGCAAGCGCCTCGAGGAACGCGACAAATCGAAGATGAAGGCGCGCACCTGGGCGCGCGCGCCCATCGCCTACTGGGACCACCTGCTCGACGAGCGCGAGCCGCATCTGTTCTCGATCGCCGCCGACGGCAGCGGCGAGCCGCAGGCAATCACGCGCCAGTCGGGCCATTCGCTGTCGCGCCGCGAATACTCGCCCTCCTCCTACGACATCTCGCCGGACGGCCTCGAGGTCGCGTTCGCGGCCGACACGGACCGCGTCGGCAACCTGCCGAACCACGACGTGATCGTGCTCGCGGCCTGCGGCTGCAAGCCGCCGCGCAACGTCACCGCGGACAATCCGGGCGACGACGGCGATCCGCTGTACAGTCCCGACGGCCGCTGGCTCGCGTTCCTGCAGCAGAAGATCCCGACGTTCTACGCCGACCGCGCACGCCTGATGCTGCTCGATCGCGGCGGCGGCGGCCTGCGCGAGCTTTCGGGGGACTGGGATCGCTCCGCCGGCGGGCTGAGCTGGCGCCCCGACTCCAAGGCGCTCTACGGCACGATCGACGACGCCGCGACCAACCGCATCTGGCGCTTCGACCTCGCCGCGCCCGGCAGGCCCAGGGCGATCACGGCCGCCTCGAGCTTCAGCGGCCTCGCGCTCGCGAAGCGCGGCGGCGCGAACCCGGGCGCGGTCGCGATCCGCCAGAGCTTCACCGAGCCGCCGACGCTGGTGCGGCTCGATCTCGGCCGCGGCGCCGCGACTGCGCTCTCGACGTTCAACGACGCGGCGCTGGCGGCGATCCGCCAGGGCAAGGTCGAGAGCGTCGTCTACAAAGGCGCGCGCAACGACGACATCCAGATGTGGATCGTCTATCCGCCGGACTTCGATCCGGCAAAGAAATATCCCGCGCTGATGCTGCTGCACGGCGGGCCGCACAACGGCATCCAGGACGCCGTGCAGTGGCGCTGGAACGCGCAGGTGTTCGCGAGCTGGGGCTATGTGGTCACCTGGCACAACTTCCACGGCTCGAGCGGCTTCGGCCAGGCGTTCACGGATTCGATCAATCCCGACCACATCTCGATGCCCTACGAGGACACGATCGAGGCGGCCGACTGGCTGATCGCGCAACCGTGGATCGACCGCGAGCGCATGGTCGCGGCCGGCGCGAGCTTCGGCGGCTTTCTCGCCGCGACGCTGCTCGGACGGCCGCATCCCTTCAAGGCGCTGGTCGCGCACGCCGCGGTCTACAACAGCTTCACGCAGATCGGCGCCGACTATGGCGCGGAGAAGGACCGCTTTTTCGAGTTCTGGGACAGGCCCGAGGAGTTCGCGAAGTACTCGCCGCACACCGGTGCCGGCAAGTTCGCGACGCCGACGCTGGTGATCCACGGCCAGCTCGACCAGCGCGTGCCGGTGAATCACGGCGTGGAGCTGTTCAACACGCTGCAGAAGCGCAGTGTGCCGTCGAAGCTGGTCTACTTCCCGGACGAGAACCACTGGGTGCTGAAGCCGCAGAACTCGCTGTTCTGGTACCGGACCGTGCGCGACTGGGTCGCGACCTACGCAGCGCCTGGAGGTCGATGAGGAGCCGGCCGGGCACTCAGCGGATCGACCAGACTCCGGGGTTCGCCTGGCAGGCGATGAGCCTGCGCGCCGGGCCACGCGCTGCGACGCCAACGGCCGTCGTGGTCAGCAGCAGCACGCGGCAGCGACCCTGCGAATGCGGGCCGCTGGCCGTGGGCACCGAGCCCGACGGTGCGTACTCGGTGACGACGGCGACGTGGCTCTGCCGCGTCGCCGGATTGACCCAGGCGACCTCGCGACCGGCGGTGCCGAGCTCGAGCACATGGCCGAGGCAGTGGCGGTCGCGGTCGTCGAGCCGGCCGCCGAGGCGTGCGGTGCTGAGCAGCACTCCGCTGCCCTCGTTCGCGCCGATGATCCCGACCGTGCGATTGCGCAGATTCTCTTCGTGGCGCTGCACCAGGGTCCGACGCGCATCGCCACCGCTGCGGATGACGATCGCGTCGCGATCGCAGCGACCGGCCGCGATGCCGTAGTCGGTGCTCCATCGCGTGCCGCCATAGCCTGCATACCCGCCATCCGTCGACTGCGCGAACGCGGCCGGCACGGACGAAACGAGGGCTACGACGAGGAGTGCAGCGACGGCGCATCCGGCGAGGACCCCGCATCCCTCACCCGGCCGGAACTGGTGACCTTCCAACATGCGCTCGACCTCTTGGCAGGACGACACCCGAATTCTAGCGCCGGCGACGAGCCACGGTGCGGCGCGGTGTCGCGAGCGGCGCCAGAGGGCACAATCACTGTGGCAGGATTCAGTTGCCCGACCGTCGCATCGAGGATGCCCGCATGAAGACGCTGCTCAAGGCCGTCGGCTATCTGCTGCTGGCGCTGGTGCTGCTGATCGCCGGCTATCTGTTCGTCTTCAGCCGCTCCTTCCACACTCCGGTGAACCTGTACACCCCCGCGACCTATGTGCCGCCGGGCGGCCCGATCATCGTGTTCGGCGGCAATCGCGCCACGGGCCTCGAGATCGTGAAGATGCTGCGTGACAAGGGCGAGGACGTCACGGTCGCGGTCCGGCCCACGTCCGACACCGCGGCCCTGCAGGCTCTGGGCGCGAAGACCGTGATCGCCGACGCGCTCGACGCCGAGGCGGTGCGCGCCGCCTTCGCTTCGGGCAGCTACCGCGTCGTCGTCTCGACGCTCGGCACTGCACGCGGCGAGCAGGCGAAGCGCCCCGATCTCGTCGGCAATCGCAACGTCATCGATGCCGCCAAGGCGGCCGATGCGACCCGCTTCGTGTTCGTCACCGTCGTCGGCACCGGCAATTCCGCCACCAGCGCGCCGCTGCCGGCGCGCCTGGCGCTGAAGGAAGTGATCGCGCTCAAGGGACAGGCCGAGGACCATTTGCGCGCCAGCGGCCTGCAGTACACGATCATCCGCCCGGGCGGCCTCGGCCAGGGTCGCTCCACCGGCCAGGCGCAGCTCGCCGACGACCCCGATGCGTTCAGCTACATCTCGCGCGTCGACCTCGCGAAGCTCGTGGTCGGCGCGATCGGCGATCCGGCCACGATCGGCAGGACGTACAACGCCTACGATCCGAGCCGCAAGACGCTCTGGAGCATGTTGCAGGATTAGGAAAAGCCGCAATCCGGCGGGCGGGCCCAGGATCCATGCAGTTCGCGCCGGCCCACATCATCCTGCCGCCGGACCCGCAGCGCCGAGCCGGCATCTCACCGACACTGCACCGACACTTCACCGACACCACGGACCCCGAGACCCCAGAACGGAGCACCACCATGCACAGAAGACGAATTCCGACACCCGATGGCACGACGACCCTGACCGAGGAACTGTCGCGGCGCGGCTTCCTCGCGGGCGCGCTGGGAGCGGCTGCGCTCGGCACGGCCGGCGCCGCGGCCGGCGGCATCGCCGCGGCGGCGACGCCCCGAGCGAGCGGCATCGACATCCGCACCGACGGCACCTATGCCACCGTGCCTCTGGCGAAGGACAGCATTCGCCTCAGTGTCGTACAGTCGCGCGTGCGCCCGGTCGACGCCGCGAACCCGGCGAAGCTGAAGAAGGAAAACCTCGATCACATGCTGATGCTGATCAGCAACGCCCAGGAGTGGAACCCGCCGAGCGACATCCTGTTCTTCCACGAATTCCCGATCACCGGTTTCAGTTTCGACTGGACACGCAAGGACGTGAATCGCCTGGCGATCGAGACGCCCGGGCCCGAAACCGAGGCGATCGGCGCGGCGGCGAAGAAATACGGCTGTCACATCGTGTTCGGCTCGTACGTGAACGATCGGGACTGGCCGGGCCACGTGATCTCGCAAACCACGATCATGGGCCCCGACGGCACGATCGTCGACAAGCACTGGAAGGCCCGCAACATCATGGGCGTGTTCGCGACCGGCACCACCCCGGTCGAGCTCATGACCTCGACGGTCTACAACTGCCTCGATCGCTACATCGAGCTCTACGGCGCCGACCACGTGATCCCGGTGACACGCACACCGGTCGGCAACATCTGTACCTCGCCGGTGCAGCGCGAGCCGGAGCTGTTCCGCGCGATGGCGCTCAAGGGTGGCGAGATCTTCCTGCGCACCGCCTCGGGCGGCTTTTCGCCCTGGGACATCCAGGCCAGTGCGGGCTACAACCGCGTCTGGGCCGCGGTCTGCAACAATGCCATTTCGCCCGGCAACAATTTCTTCGAGGACATCGGCAGCGGCGGCAGTGCGATCTACAACGACGCCGGCGTCGAGGTCGCAACCGCGAGAAGCGCCTTCGAACAGCTCGTCTCGGCGACCATACCGATGAAGGCCTATCGCGAGCGCCATCGCCTGCCTGAGTACGCCTGGCCACTGTACGCGCCGGTCATGGACAAGTACGTGACCCGGTACAAGCCTTCGACGATGACCCAGTATCTGCCGACCGACCTCAAGGACGCAGCCCGCTATCTGCGCGACCCGAAGAACGTCAACTGGTAGAGCCGCCGCTCGCCCCGCCATGCGCTGCGTGGCGGGGCGGGACGAGAGCTCTCCCGCGGCGAACGCAACGCCCGGGCACGCTCAGGCAGCAAACCGCGCCAGCACCTGCTGGAAGCGCGTCGCCTCCTCGATGAGCCAGCCGGAGAACGCCATCAGCGCCGGCGATGCGAGCCGGCTATGCGGCACCAGCAGGAAATAGCCGGTCTCGAGCTGCAGACGCAGCGACAGCGGCGCGACCAGCCGGCCGGCCTCGAGATCGCCGACCGCGTAGGCGAGGCGCCCGAGCACGACGCCCGTGCCGAGCGCCGCTGCCTGCAGCGCGAGATGGCCGTCGTCGAAACGCAGGCCGCGCGTGGTATCGACGCCCTGCAGCCCGGCATCCTGCAGGCACTCGTCCCAGCCGACCATGCGCCCCGCGCGCCGCATCGAGGCATCGTGGATCAGCGGCGCGTGGCGCAGGTCCGCGAGCCGGCGCAGCGGAAAATCGCGCGCGCGCGACGGCGCCGCCAGCGGCGCGAGACATTCGCCGAACAGTCGCTGTGCATCGACGCCGTCGTGCAGGCCGCTGCCGAAGCGGATCGCGGCATCCGCATCGCCCGCCTCGAAATCGGGCGGCGCGATGTTCGCCACGATGCGCAGCGCCACTCCCGGATAGGCGGCGCAGAAAGCGGGCAGCCTCGGCAGCAACCAGCGCGTCGCGAACGCGGGGCTGACGCCGACGGTCACCCCACCGCCGCGCCGGTGGCTGCGCAACGTCTGCGCGCCGAGGCGCAGCTGCGCGAAGCCCTCGTGGATGCGCGACCAAGCGGCCGCGCCCGCCTCGGTGAGCATCAGCCGCCGCGGCGTACGACGGAACAATTTCACGCCGAGGTATTTCTCGAGACCCTTGATCTGGTGGCTGATCGCGGCCGTGGTCACGTGCAGTTCGCGCGCCGCCTTGGTGAAGCTGTACAGCCGGCCGGCCGCTTCGAAGGCGCGCAGGGAGTTCAACGGGGGCAGTGACTGCGTCATCGGCGGTGCTCCGGTACGGGCCTGCGCCGCTGCGACGCAGCCGCCCGCCATTATTGATATTGATGTTGAGAAAATCTAAACATGATACTTGAGGATTTCTAGCTGGGTTCAGGCGCGGCAGATCCATAAAGTAACGTCCCCCGCACCGCCACAGGTGCGCCACCCGGGAGCCGGACGTTGTCCACCGATCGCCCCGGCACGGCCCTCGAATCGATCCGCAGCATGCTGGATCACGGCGAACGGATCTGCCTGTTCCTCGACTTCGACGGCACGCTGCTCGAGCTCGCCGAAACACCCGACGCGATCCGCGTCGATCCTGCCCTGCCTGCGCTGCTGGCGCGCGCCCACGCCGCGCTCGGCGGCGCACTGGCGGTGGTCAGCGGCCGGCGCATCGACGCGCTCGACGCGCTGCTCGCGCCGCTCAGGCTGCCGGCCGCGGGCGTACACGGCCACGAGCGGCGCGATGCCAATGGCACGATCCACCGCATGCCGGCGCGGCGCGAGACCCTCGAGCCGCTACGGCGGCGTTGCGCGGAGTTCGTCGCACGCGACCCGCGGCTGCTGCTCGAGGACAAGGGCGAGGCGCTCGCGCTGCACTACCGGCGCGCACCCGAGCTCGGCGCCGAAGTGCTCGCCTTCGCCGCGCGCACCGTCGACGAGCTGCCCGAAGGATTCGCGCTGCAGCCGGGCGACCGCGTCGTAGAGGTGAAGTCGAGCCTCTTCTCCAAGGGCTCGGCGGTGCAGGATTTCCTGCGCGAGCCGCCGTTCGCGCAGCGCCAGCCGGTCGCGATCGGCGACGATTTCACCGACGTCGACGCATTCCGCGTGGTCGAGTACCTCGGCGGTCTGTCGATCGCGGTCGGCCACCGCATCGAGGGACGCGCGCGCCTGCCCGGCCCGCTGCAGGTGCGGCGCTTCCTCGAAGAGCTCTCCGAGCTGGCGCTGCGCACCGCTCCATCCGACGTGGTCCGCGCGCATGCCTGAACCACTGGACCTCGAGCTCGGCCTGATCGGCAACTGCCAGGTCGCAGCCCTGGTCGACGTGCACGCACGCATCGTCTGGTGCTGCCTGCCGCGCCCCGACGGCGACCCGGTGTTCTCGGCGCTGCTCACGCCGCGCGATGCCGGGCAGACCCCGGCCTGCGGGCCCGAGGCGCAGACGGGCCCGGCCTATCCGCTGCAGGATTCCACGCTGGAGCTCGCGCATCCGAGCGGCGTGTTCGCAATCGACCTCTGCGAGCCGGCGCAGGCCAGCCACGAATACGTGCGCAACACGGCGGTGCTGACCACGACGCTGTGCGACGCGCACGGCAACATGCTGCGGGTCACCGACTTCTGCCCGCGCTTCCGCAATCGCGGGCGCATGTTCCGCCCGGTGACGCTGGTGCGCCTGGTCGAGCCGCTCGCCGGCCGCCCGGTCGCGCGGATCCGCATCGAGCCGACCAGCAACTACGGCGCGGCGCGGCCGCAGGTGCGCACCGGCTCGCACCACATCACCTTTGCCAGCGATTCGCTCGCCTGGCGAGTGACCACGGATGCCTCGCTGTCGTCGATCCTCGAAGGCCGCCCCGAGGTCATCGAGCGCCCGCTGGCCTTCGTGCTCGGGCCGGACGAGAGCCTCGCCGAAGCGCCGCTGTCGCTGGCGCGGCACTGGCTCGAGGAGACGCTCGCCTACTGGCGCGACTGGGTGCGCACGCTCGCGATCCCGTTCGAGTGGCAAGACGCGGTGATCCGCGCGGCGATCTCCCTGAAGCTCTGCACCTACGAGGACACGGGTGCCGTGCTCGCGGCACTGACGACCTCGATTCCCGAAGCGCCGGGCTCGGCTCGCAACTGGGACTATCGCTACTGCTGGCTGCGCGACGCCTATTTCGTCGTGCAGGCGCTGAATCGCCTCGGTGCGACGCGCACCATGGAGCACCTGCTGCACTTTCTCGACCACACGGTCGCGCGCAGCGACGAAGTCGCGCTGCAGCCGCTGTACGGCATCGGCGGCGGCGCGCAGCTGCCCGAGCGTATCGTCGATTCGCTCGAGGGCTACCGCAGCATGGGGCCGGTGCGCGTCGGCAACGCCGCCTACCACCAGGTGCAGCACGACGTCTACGGCGCGGTGATCCTCGCCGCGACCCAGATGTTCTTCGACCGGCGCCTGACGAGCCCCGGCGACCACGCGGCCTTCAGGCGCCTCGAGCGCATCGGCAAGCGTGCGATCGAAGTCTTCGCGCAGCCGGACGCGGGGCCGTGGGAATTCCGCGGCATCTCCCAGGTGCATACCTTCTCGGCGCTGATGAGCTGGGCCGGCTGCGACCGCCTCACGCGTATCGCCGAGCACATCGGCCTGCCGGAACGCGCGGCCTGGTGGCGCGAACGCGCCACGCCGATGCGCCGCGAGCTGCTGGCGCGCGCCTGGAGCGCCCAGTACGGCCGCTTCAGCTCGGTGCTCGACGGCGCCGAGCTCGACGCCACGCTGCTGCTGCTGCCCGAGTACGGCCTGATCGAGGGTACGGATCCGCGCTTCCTCGCGACGCTCGAGGCGGTGCAGCAACGCCTGCGGCGCGGGCGCTGGCTGATGCGCTACGCCCATCCCGACGACTTCGGGCGTCCCGAAACCGCGTTCACGATCTGCGGCTTCTGGCACGTCAACGCGCTGTATGCCGCGGGCCGCAGCGCCGAGGCACGCGAGCTGTTCGAGGGCATGCTCGCCTCGCGCACCCGCCTCGGACTGCTGTCCGAGGACATCGATCCCGCGAGCGGCGAGCTCTGGGGCAACTTTCCGCAGACCTACAGCCTGGTCGGCATCATCCAGTGCGCCACGCGCCTGAGCCGGCCCTGGGAGGACGCAAGATGAGCCGAGTCGTCGCCGTCTCGAACCGTGTCTCCATCCCCCGCCGCGGCACCGCGCCGGGCGGCCTCGCAGTCGGCGTGCTCGCGGCCATGCAGGCACGCGGCGGGCTGTGGTTCGGCTGGAGCGGCCAGGTCGGTGCGCGCGAGAGCGAGGAGCCGGAGATCGTCTCGCGCAACGGCATCTCGTTCGCGACCATCGATCTCGAAGAAACCGAGTTCACGCACTTCCTGAACGGCTTCAGCAACGGCGCGCTCTGGCCGACGTTCCACTATTTCCTCGAGACGGTGCACTTCTCCGACGAGGACTATGCCGGCTACCTGCAGGTGAACCGCCGCTTCGCCACCGCGCTGCGGCCGCTGCTGCGCGACGACGACCTGCTGTGGGTGCACGACTTCCACCTGATCCCGCTGGTGCGCGCGCTGCGCGAACAGGGGGCACAGCAGCCGGCCGCGTTCTTCCTGCACGTGCCGTTCCCGCACGTCGAGGCGCTGCGCGTGCTGCCGGTCTACGGCGAGCTCGTCAACGCGATGCTGACCTACGACGTGCTCGGCTTCCAGACGCAGACCGACGTCGATTCTTTCCGCTCGGCGGTGCTGCAGCTGCACGGCCCGGAGGCGCTGCTGCCGGACGGCTCGGTGCGCGCGGGCGAACGGCGCGTGGTGCTCGACGCCTACCCGATCGGCGTCGACGTCGATGCGATCCAGCGCGAGGCCGTGGAATCCCAGAGCAGCGAAGACGTGCGACGGATGACCACCGGCCTGCTCGGCAGACGGCTGATGATCGGCGTCGACCGGCTCGATTACAGCAAGGGGCTGGCCAGCCGCTTCCGCGCCTACGAGCGCTTCCTCGAGACCCATCCCGACAACCTCGGCCGCATCACCTATCTGCAGATCGCACCGCTATCGCGTACCGACCTGCGTGCCTACTCGCGGATCCGGCGCGAGCTCGAGCAGACGGCCGGGCGGATCAACGGGCGGTTCGCGGAGACCGACTGGACGCCGATCCGCTATCTGAACCGCAACTTCCCGCACGATACGCTCATGGGCTTCTTTCGCGCCGCACAGGTCGGGCTGGTGACGCCGGTACGCGACGGCATGAATCTCGTGGCGAAGGAGTTCGTGGCCGCGCAGGACTCCGAGGATCCCGGCGTGCTGATCCTCTCGTCGCTCGCGGGTGCGGCCCGCGAGCTCTCGGGTGCATTGCAGGTCAACCCGCACGACACGCGCGGCGTCGCGCTCGCGATCCAGGTCGCGCTGTCGATGCCGCTGACCGAGCGGCTGGAGCGTCACGCCGCGAACCTCGCGGTGCTGCGGCGCAACGACATCGCCGCCTGGCACACGCGCATGATCTCGGCGCTGGCGGCGATGCGCGAACCCCAGAGAATCGTGCTCGGCGGCGGCGAGCCGGGCGGGCGGCCCGCAGCCGGGCCGACGGTGCGGGAGCCGGCCCCGCAGCCGGCGGTGCCGCCCGTCATCGCAGGCGGCGCCCCGGCCAACGTGCTGCGTGCGGCCCTGCGGAGTGCACGGGCCTGAGCGTTCAGCCGCGCAGCGACTTGCCGCGGCCAGCATTCATCTGCGCGAGGCGCGTGTTGCCGACCTCGGCAACGGCGCGGACCATAGCCTGGTCGAAGCACTTGCGCGCGTCGCTCGCGAGCCGCAGGTTGCGCGGATCGGGCCGGCCGCAGACCTCGCGCGCCGCGGCGACCAGCCGGCGCTGCAGCCGCTGCACGCCGCTGTCGGTGTCGAGATTCAGGTCGCCGTAATGGACCGTGACGCGCGCGTGCTCGATGTCGGCCGTATTCGCGTGCTCCGCGGCGGGAGCAGCGACCGAGGTCAGCAGGCCGGCGACGGCAGTGGCGGCGACAGCGATCAGGGTGCGATGGGCGGGCATGTGAGCTCTCCTGGTAGCGGTGATGGCATCGGCGTCGTGATGCACGAGGTCCTGGATGCGCCGGCGGTCCGTCGGGTTGGAACGATCCGCCGTCGATCCATGGTGCAGATGAGAACGCCGACAACCGCTCCACGTCTGCCGGCGCGCCACGAGCCCGTCCCCGCTACCGACGCATTCGTACCGGCGCCGCTCCGCCTCCGCCTCGTCCTTCGACGGCTTCGTCCCGTGGATGCCGCGATCCGTCCCGCGAGGCGACGGCTTCGTCCCGCCACGCCATGCGGACGCGGCCCGCGAGCCGCCACTGCGCTACTCTGCGCATCATGAGTGCTCGGCCGATCGACCTCGACGCCTCTCCCCCGCCCTCGGTCGAGAGGGCCGCGATGCCCGGCGGCGGCACGCGCTGGCGCATCGTGGGCTGTCTCGCGCCGTGGCAGTTCATCGGCATCGTGTTCCTGTTCTGGAGCTACGTAACCGCATCGGCGGTGCTGTACGCCTACAGCATGGGCGCGACCCTCGCCGCCTTCACGCAGGAAGCCGTGTTCGCGCCCTGGCAGGCGCGGGTGCTGCAGCACTCACTGCTGTTTCCGCTGCTGCTCGCCTGCTATGCCGCGTCGCTGCGCCTCGACTGGCGGCCGCTCTGGTGGAAGCTGCCGCTGCAGGCACTGATGGGCCTCGGTTTCGCGCTGCTCGCGCGGCCCGCGATCCTCGCCGCCCTGCACCTGATCTCCGACAAGGAACTGTCCAAGGGCGAACGGGACGACCCGCTGACGCCCGCGTTCTGGCTGAACGCACACATGTTCACGCTGTCGGTCGCCAGCTTCACCGACTTCTTCCTGAAGTACGGCTTCGGACTCGCACTGCTGACCGGCTTCGTGCTCTACAAGCGCTATCACGACACCCAGCTGCGCGTCTCCGCGCTCGAACGCCAGTGGTCCGCCGCCCGGCTCGCCGCGCTGCGCATGCAGCTCTCGCCGCACACGCTGTTCAACCTGCTGCACACCATCCGCGGCAACATCGCCTGGGACCCGCCCACTGCGCAGTCGATGATCGTGCAGCTCGCCGACCTGCTGCGCCGCCTGCTGACCGCGGGCGAACGTGAATGGTCGCGCCTCTGCGACGAGATGCAGTTCGTGCAGCTCTACCTCGAGCTGCAGCAGAAGCGCTTCTCGGATCGGCTGACCATCGAGCTGCCGCCGCCCGGCTCGCTCCCCCAGGCGTGGGTGCCGAGCCTGATCCTGCAGCCGCTGGTCGAGAACGCCGTGGTGCACGGGCTCGCCGGTCACGACGGGCCGGTGCGCATCCGGGTCACCGTCGACTCCATCGACGACGGCGCCGCGATCCGCATCGGCATCGCCAACG
The DNA here is from genome assembly GCA_020846815.1 of Gammaproteobacteria bacterium. The sequence goes on from JADLDF010000113.1 coordinate 12,532, forward strand.
ACGTCGCGCCCGGCCGCGCAGGCGGGCAGGAGGGCATCGGCCTGCGCAACGTACGCGAACGCCTGGCCGTGCAGCTCGGCCGGCAGGCGAGCCTGCGCACCGGCCCGATGCACGAGGGGCTGCAGGCCGCGACCTGGCGGAGCGAGATCACGATGCCGGCGCTGCGCGAGCTGCCGGCGACGCGTCGCGAGCCGGCCGTCGACTGAGCCGGGCGCGCGGCGGCACGACGCTCGCCGGAAATCCCAGGGAGGAACGCAACGCCATGGACGTGATCATCGTCGACGACGAGCCCGCGGCCCGCCGTACGCTGCGCGAGTGCTGCGCGGCGGAGCCGGACCTGCACGTGATCGGCGAGTTCGGCGACGGGCGCGCCGCGCTCGAGGCGATCCGCGCGCGGCCGCCCGAGCTGCTGTTCCTCGACATCCAGATGGACACGATGACCGGCATCGAGATCGCGCGTCGGCTCGATCCGGTGACGCTGCCGGCGATCGTGTTCGTCACGGCCTACGACCAGTACGCGCTCGAGGCGTTCGAGGTCAACGCCACCGACTACCTGCTCAAACCTTTCGACGAGGCGCGCTTCCGCCGCACCCTCGAGCGTGTCCGCGCCCGGCAGGCCAGCGCGCCCGCGCGCCACGCCGCGCTCGACGCGGTGCTCTCGCAGCTCGAGCGTCTCGCGCACCCCGCGGCCGACCGCCGGCCGCGGCTGCTCGCCGAGTCGGGCGGCGCACTGCACATGCTCGACGTCGCCCACATCGAGCTGGTCGAGTCCGACCGCAACTACGTCCGGATCCGCGTCGGCCGCGAGACGTTCCACGCACGCAGCACCCTCGCACAGGCCGAGCAGGCACTCGCCGGCCAGCCGATGCTGCGCATCTCACGCTCCTGCCTCGTGAACGTCGAACACGTGCGCGAGATCAGCCGCACGCCGCGCGGCGACTTCATCCTCGTGCTCGCAGGCGGCGCGACCGTGACCAGCAGCGAAGGCTACCGCGACCGCGTCCGCGACTATCTCGAGCGGCTGAAGCTCTAGCGTCTGGTCACGCCGGCGACCTCTGCGTCGGGGATCGAGGGCAGAGTGGGCCTGATGCCAGGGTGTCAGCTCGAAGCAATCCGCGCGCTACGACGATGAATCAGGGGAGCGCGCGCGCTGCCCGGTTGCGCCACCGCTCCGCGCACCACATCTTGGCTACTGCCCACCCCAGGAGCGCAGCAGCGCGATCGGCCGCTACCAAGGCAGCTCACTGCCGTCATACATCCAGAACCGCCCCGAGCGCTCCGCGTCGAGACCGGCGATGACATTGCGCACGCCGGTGATGCTGGTGACGACGTCGATGTCCGCCCGCGGCCCGCCCATGTCGGTCTTCACCCAGCCCGGATGGATCGGCGCCGCGACGATGCCATGGCTCTTCTGCAGGTCGATGGCCATGGAGCGCATGATCGCGTTCAGCGCGGCCTTGCTCGCACGGTAGGCATAGAGGCTGCCGACGCTGTTGCGGCCGATCGAGCCGATGACGCTGGTGAGCGCCACGATCTTCTTCTGCTGCGAAGCCGCGACATGCGCGACGAAGGCCTCGGCCATCTTCATCGGCCCGATCGCATTGATGCGCAGCACCTGCATCCAGTCGTCGAAGTCCGAGCTGCCAAAACGCCCGAAAGCGATCCCTTCGGCCGCGAAGCTGCCCTTGCCCATGGTACCGGCGGAGTTCAGCAGCACGTCGATGGGACGACCCGCGAGCCGCGCCGCGAGTGCATCGATGGTCGCGTGATCGGCGAGGTCGAGGGCGTGGATCTCGACGCGTCCGCCTGCACCGGCGGCGAGCGCAGCGAGCCCGGGCGCGCCCGCCGGCGAGCGCACGCAGGCGAACACCGTCCAGCCATCGGCCGCGTACTGGCGCACCAGCTCGAGGCCGAGACCGCGTGCGGCCCCCGTGACCAGAACCGTCGGCATCATCGCATCTCCTTACGCTATGATCCGCGGCAATCTAGCGTGCCGCCGCCGCGGCCGCCATGCCCGGACGACGATGTCCGCACTGCCCGACCATTTCCGCAAGCTCATGATCAACGAGCTGACCGGCGACTTCCGCACTTCCACCTCCGTCACCACCCAGGCCTGGGTCGACCCCGGCCCGGGCCAGGTCGCGATCCGCAACCGCTGGGCCGGCTGCAACGCGATCTTCGACAAGAATCTCTGCCGCAACCGCATCCGCTACGTCGACGTACGTCCGCCGTACGACATGGGCATCGAGTCGGTCGGCTAGATCGTCGCCGTCGGCCCCGGAGTGACCGGCTGGCGCGAAGGCGACGCCGTCGCCACGACGCGCCTCGGCGAGCTGCGCGGCGGCGAGACCGTGGCCGTGTCGGCGGCAGCGGGCGGCCTCGGCCACATCTCGTGCAGATCGCGAAGCTCGCCGGCTCGCACGTCATCGCCTACGACTCGGTCGGCGGCCAGATCTTCGATGCCTTCCTCGACAACCTCGCGATGCGCGGCCGGCTGGTCATCAGCGGCCACACCTCGGATTTCGACAAGCCGGTGGAGAACGTGCCGCAACCGCGGGCCTATCACAAGCTCTACTGGAAATCGGCCTCGGTGCGCGCCTTCCAGAACCAGGCCTTTCCCGAGTATTTCGACGACATCGCGCGGCGCATCCTCGAGCTCTACTACGCCGGCCGCCTCAAGGTGCTCGTCGATGATGTCCTCGAGCACCTCGAGCACGACGCGCGCCGGTGGCAGCGGCAGCGGGAACTCGGCTGCGCGCCGCACCAGGGCTTCGGGCAGCTTCACGTGCACGGGCGCCGAGCCGGCGAGGCGCTCGAGACCGATGTCCATCAGCGCTGCGATCGCGACACGCGCGGTCGCGACCGCGCCGTCGTCGATGCGCGCCTCCGTGCTGTCGGGCGCATCGCGGTACAGCCGCTCCCAGGCGCGCACCTGGAACTTCGCGTCGAACACCGGCTGCCGCGCGACCGAGATCTTGACGGGCACGGGCGCGCCGGAGGCGTTGCAAAACGGGGCTGGCGGTGGGTTCAGCTCGCTCATGGCTGCCTCAGTCCGTCGCCGCCGTGCCGACCACGCGGTTGCGGCCCTGATGCTTGGCGCGATAGAGCGCCGCATCCGCCTGGCGCAGCGCGACCTCCCAGCCCGCCTCGCCGCGCACCGCACCGACGGCGCCGCGGCCTGGCCCTGATGAGCGACAAGCCGCGCTCCGACACGCAGCAGACCATCGCCTCGGCGAACCTGTCCTGGAACGTCGGCATCGGCACGATCCGCTCGATCACCGGCTACGTGAAGACCGACGACTACATCACGACCGACTTCAGCGGCATCAGCACGATCCTCGGTGCCTCCGATCCGCGCGCCGAGCAGTGGAGCCAGGAGCTGCAGCTGCAGGGCACGGCTCTCGGCGACCGGCTGAACTATCTCGTCGGCGCCTACTACCTCACCGAGGACGGCGACCAGGATTTCGCCCGGTTCCTGAGCGCGCTGGCCGGCGCCACGTCGACCAGCCAGATCAAGGCCAGCACCGACTCCATCGCAGCGTTCGCGTAGGCCGACTACGCAGTGACCGACAGGCTCAAGCTGACGGCCGGTGTCCGCTACGTCGAGGACGACAAGGACTTCGAGCTCGACTTCCAGCGCCGCACGCCGATCCCCATCAGTCCGCTGACCGATCGCGTCGTGCTGGCCAACAAGTACGATGAGATCATGCCGAAGTTCGGCATCGACTACACCGTCGACACGGCCGCGGTCGACAGCCTGCTGCTGTACGCCTCGGCCGCGCCCGGCTTAAAGTCGGGCTCTGATCGCGGCCGGTCTCTCGCCCGCGACGCTGCAGTCCAGCGGAGGCCCGGGTCGCGACACCCGGGCCCTCCGGCGGCATCGACTGCGGATTTCAGTCCTCGCGCCCGCGGCGCTGCGGCGCATCGTCGGCCCGGGTCGAGACGTCCGGGCCTCCCGGCGTCTCGACCCGACTGCTCCAGTCCTCCACCGCCCGGTTCTGCAGTCGCCGGGCGGCGAGCCGCCGCCAGCCCTCGGCCAGCACGCTCAATGCCTCGATGCGTTCGAGCGCAGCGAAATCCAGCCGCTCCACGTACAGGAAGTGCAGCAGGCGCGCGAGCGGCCACTCCGGATGCGGGCGCGCTTCCAGACTCAGAGCCGCGCCCGCCTCGACCGTCCCGGGCTCGAGCACGCGGTAGTACCAGCCCGTGCGGCCGCTCGTCTGCACGCGCCGCGCCATGTCGGGCACGCCGAAGCGCAGGTTCAGCCGCCAGCAGGGCTGACGGGCCTGCGACACCTGCACCCGCGCCGTGCCCAGACGGTAGATGTCACCGACGCAGACGTCCTGCTCCGTGAGTCCTCGCGTGCCGAGGTTCTCGCCGAAGGCTCCCGCATGCTCGAACCTCGCAGCCGCCGCGGGCAGCTCGCTGCGCCATGCGGCGTAGTGGTCGCAGGCGTAATGATGAACGGCCTTGTCGGGCCCGCCATGGTGCACGCGGTCGCCCTGCTCGTCGCCATCGAGCCCGAGCAGGCCGACCTGCACGGGCGCGCTGCAGGCCCGCTTGTCGATGGCACTCGGCTCGCCGTTCGGGCCGAAGGGCACGGCGCGACCGACGAGGACCGCCTCGATGCGCGTCATGCGGACGCGCTCGGGCGTTCCGGCGGCACGCCTCGCCGGCCTCAGGCCGGCCGCGGCATCGACTGCAGCTCCTTCGCGGTCAGGCGATAGAACGCCAGCGGGATCAGCGACAGGCCGAAGTACAGGCAGGGCAGGAAGGCCGCGCAGTAGCGGATGCCGTCGATCGCATCCTGGGTCTGCACCGGCGCCTTCGACTGGAAGCCGAAAAAGGCGTAGCCGAGCAGCAGCAGCGACGGCGCGAAGGCCGAGGCGACCTTCTCGACGAAGCTGTACCAGCCGGAGAACACGCCCTCACGGCGCAGGCCGGTCTTGCGGTAGTCGTACTCGATGACGTCCGGCAGCATCGACTGCGCCATGAGGATCAGGCCCGCAGCCGCGAAGCCCTTGAGCGCGGCGCGGAAGCAGAAGAACCAGACCGTCTCGGCCGGGCTCGCGACCAGCCAGGTCAGCGACGTCACCGAGAACATGATCACCGCGAGCGCGAAGGTCTTCTGCTTCTCGATGCGCTGCGACATGCGCCTCCAGAACGGAATCGTCAGCATCTGGGCGATGGTGCTGGCGAGCAGGAACAGCACCATCCAGTCGCCCGGCTTGTCCTTGCCGAGCACGAACTTCACCAGGAAGAAGCTCATCGCCGTCGAGGTGAACAGCCCGAAGAGCTGCACGAACTTGACCCCGAGCAGCGCCATGAAGGGCTTGTTCGCGATCGCGGTACTCAGCTGCTCGCGGAACGACGCCTTCCTCACGTCGCGGGTGCGCATCGGCCCCTTGGCCGTGCCGAAGAACGCCCAGCCCATGAAGACGAAGATCAGCAGGCCGTAGACCACGCCCATGCGCGCATAGCCGACCGCGCCCTCGCCGAGCATCTCGGCGACCTTCTGCGCCGAGGCGCCGATCAGCGTGCCGATGCCGATGAAGCCGACGCGCCAGGACATCATGCGCGTGCGCTCGTGATAGTCGTCGACCATCTCCGACGGCATCGCCATGTAAGGCACGTTGAAGATCGTGTAGCCGGTGCCGACCAGTGCCAGCGACAGCACGATCAGCACCGAGGACTGCGACACCGGCGTCAGCGCCGAGGTGAAGAAGATCACCATCGCGACGCCCGCGACGACGCCGCCGAGCAGCAGGTACGGACGGCGCCGACCCCAGCGGGTTTGGGTGCGGTCGGAGATCCAGCCCATCAGCGGGTTGCTGAAGATGTCCCAGAGCTTGGCGATGAACAGCAGCGCCGCGGCGCTCGCGGCGGCGATGCCGAGCACGGTCGTGAGATAAGCCGCCTGCAGTGCCGCGAAGCTGTTCAGCAGGAACGATGCACCGAGCGTGCCGACGCCCCAGCCGGCGTGCAGCCTCCAGTTCGGGTCCGCCAGCAGCGAAGTCGGCTGCGGCGCCGCCGCGGCCGGCGGGCCGAGGGCAGTGTTCGTCTGCATGTTCGTCGCCATGTGTCCCCCCACCTTTCATGTCGTCCGCCCGCCGGATCCATCCGGCGGGTCGGGCCGGCTGCCCTGCGCGATGCCGGCGAGAATCCTACGGTACCACCTCTTTCCGCCGGGCCTATCGCCCGCCCCGGCCTGTCACCTGACGGGCCGCCGTCTCGCCCGCGAGCCGGCCGAGCGTGGTCGCGGTCAGCAACCCGTTGCCGGCCATGTAGCCCCAGCTCGAGGGGCCGGAGATGCCGCGTGCCGCGCCGCCGCCGGCGAACAGGTTCGGCAGTGCCGAGCCGTCCTCGCGCAACACCCGGCCGTGCGCATCGACGGCGAGCCCGCCCTGGGTATGGAACAGCGCGCCAGTGACCTTGACCGCGTGGTAGGGCGCAGCGAGCAGCGGCTTGCCACCGAAACGCCGGCCCCAGGCGTCGGGCGCGCCGCTTCGCACCAGTCCCTCGACCTCGGCGACGGTCCGTGCGAGGCCGACGACATCGATGCCGGCGAGCACCGCGAGCTCGGCGATCGAACCCGCCGTCAGGATCGCGCGCGCCTCGACGGCATCGCGGTAGTCGTCGAACTCCAGCATCAGTGCGTGCAGGCGCGCATCGTAGATGTCCCAGGCGACGTGGCCCGGCTGCGCGACGACGTCGACGGCCTGCTCCGAATAGCCGCGTGCCTCGTTCGAGAAACGCCGGCCGTGCGCATTGACCTGGAACCCCCCTTCCATGATCAGCGGCCAGAGGATCGGAATGCCGCGCCCCGCCGCGAGGCCACCGTGTCCTTGATAGGAGTGGATGTCGCGCACCGCCGCACCGAGCGCGAGACCCCAGCGGATCGCATCGCCCTTGTTGCCGGGATGGCCGAAAAAGGTCGCGCCCTCGATCTCCGGGATGTACTGCCGCACCATCGCCTCGTTGCCGGCGAAGCCGCAGCAGGCGAGCACCAGCGCATCGCAGCCGATGTCCTCGGTGCTGCCGCCGGGCCGGCGCAGGCGCGCGCCGTGCACCAGGCCGCCGGCCGGATCGGCGAACAGCTCGGTGACCTGTGCTTCGGTCAGGATGTCGATGCCGCGACGCTCGCAGGCCGCGGCGAGCGCGCCCATGAGCTCGGAGCCCGTGCGGTTCGGCGAGCCGTGCATGCGCATGACGCTGTGGCCGGGATAGAGAAAGCTGTCGACCAGCGACAGCGGCACCTGGTGATCGTCGATGAGCCACTCGACGGTGCGCCCCGACTCGCGCGCGAGCGCCAGCGCGATCGCCTCGTCGGTCTGGCCCCGCGTCTTCTTCACGATATCGGCTGCGAACAGCTCGGGCGAGTCGACGATGCCCTTGTCGCGCTGCAGGCGCGTGTTCGCGCCCGGGATCAGGCCCGTGGACATCGCGGTCGTGCCGAGCGCCGAGGCATCGCGCTCGAGCACCAGCACTTCGGCGCCGGCCTGGCTCGCGGCCAGGGCCGCGGTCAGGCCGCAGCCACCGGCGCCGACGATCAGCACGGAGACATGGGCGGAAGAATCTGCCACGCCGGGCGGCAGGATCGGAGCCGCAGGCGCGGCAGTCGCATGAACCATGGGTCGGCAGGGTAACTGCCGATGGCGCGCCGGCTCAATCGCCTTGCCGGGAGCGGTCCGGCCCGCGAGACCCCCGGCCACGGCTCGGTCGGCCGGCACAGCGCCCGAGCCCGGCGGGCGCCGCGCACGCGGGTTGCGACTAGGATGCGACCACATCCTTCGAGGAGCGACCATGAGCGTGCCGCAGTCATATTCCCTGTCCCAGCCCACCCTGGATTTCCTCGCCCGCAGGCACGGCCATTTCATCGGCGGCCGCTGGGTGCAGTCGGCGAGCGGCGAGACCTTCAGGATCCACGATCCGGCGAGCGGCGCCGAAATCGGCGAGGTCGCAGCCGGCGGCGCCGACGAGATCGATGCCGCGGTCGCGGCCGCGCGCGCGGCGTTCGAGGGGCCCTGGGCGAAGTTCACTTCGCATCGCCGCGGCGAGATCATCTGGAAGCTCGCCGATCTGATCGCGCAGAACTTCCAGCAGCTCGTCGAGCTCGAGATCCTGGACAACGGCCTGCCGCTGCCGCTGGCGCAATATGTCTGCGGCCTGGTCGTGCCGGAGTTCTTCCGCTACTACGCCGGCTGGCCCACCAAGATCGAGGGCAGCACCCTGCCCGCCGCGCCCGGCGGCAAGCTGCCCGGCGAGCACCTGAGCTTCACGCTGCGCGAGCC
>JADLDF010000114.1 GCA_020846815.1 Gammaproteobacteria bacterium
GCGCGGCCGTCGTACCGACGGTCAGAGTGCGGCGGCTCGAGGCCGGAGCGATCCGGCTGGATGAGCTGGAACTGCCGGTGATCGAGCGGCACGTGTTCGCCGAGGCCGACGGGATCCTCGGCGTCGCAGGCATGCGCGGCATCCGTCTGGACGTCGACTTCGTCGCGGATCGAGTCACGATCACGCGCTCGCGCGGTGAAGCGGCGCCGCGCGGATTCACGGTCGTGCCCGCGCGGCAGCGGCGGCAGGGTGTGCTGGTGGTCGATGCGCGCATCGGCCCGGTACGCGGCCGGGCGATCATCGACACCGGCGCAGAGCGCACGCTCGGCAATCTGCTGCTGCAGCGGCGCCTGCTGCTGGATGCACGAGGCCCCGGCGCGGCGCGGCGTCCGACCCAGGTCTATGGTGCGACCGACGTAGTCCAGCCCGGCGAGTCGGTGCTCGCGCCGCGGATAAGGATCGGCGATGCCACGCTCGAGAATCTGCAGGTCACGTTCGCCGACCTGCACGTCTTCCGCTACTGGGGCCTCGAAAACACGCCGGCACTGCTGCTCGGCATGGACCTGCTCGGCGTCGCGTCACGCCTCATCATCGACTACCGCCGCTTCGAGCTGCAGATCCTGCAGCGGCAGTGAGCAGTCCGGGAAATGGAGAAGGGGCGGCAGTTGCCTGCCGCCCCTTCCAGCTCCATCCAACCTGATCAGAACCTCGCCGTCGCCGACACGAAGATCTGCCGGCCCAGCGTGTCATAAGGACCCCAGGTATTCGGCGTACCCGGACCTGACCAGCCCGTGTCGACCAGCGGCGGATCCTGGTCGAAGATGTTGTTGATGCCGCCGCGCACGGTCATTTTGTCGTTGATGTCCCAGGAGGCCGCGAGGTCGATGTAGCTCCGGGCACCGAGCTCGCCGCCGAAGGTCACCGGCGTGCCGGTGAGCGTCGGGTCGTTCGTGTTCTGCTCGTTGGTCACGCTGCCGATGTAGCGCCACTGCGCCGACACCTGCACGTCGACCGGCAGCTGCCAGGTCAGGCGCAGGGTGTGCCGCCAGTCCGGGATCGCCGGGCCGCAGGTGTTGCCATACAGGCCCGCGCAGTCGTACTCGAGCTCGCCGGCCAGCGGGATCGAGGTGGTCTCGTCCAGGTAGACGGCGTTCAGCGTCGTCTGCAGCGAACCGAACCTGCCCAGCGCGATCCGGTAGTTTCCTTGGATGTCGATGCCGGTGAAGGTGCCCGCGGCGACATTGGCGTTCGTGCCGGCGACGTAACCGCCCGACGAGACGAAATCGCCGGTGATCGAGCCTTCGGCATCGCGCACGATGTTCTGGCAGTAGATCGGCTGGGAACCGTCCAGACAGCCATTCATCGAGACTTCCAGCGGGATGTCGCCGACCAGTCCCTCCATGTCGATGCGGTACCAATCGACGCTCAGCGAGAAGTTCGGCAGGAACGCCGGCGTCAGCGTGAAGCCGATGCTGATGGTGTCGGCTTCCTCGGGCTTCAGGGCCGGATTGCCGCCCGTCAGCGTTGAGCACTGGCTGGAGACGCACTGCGGGATGATGTTGGTCGTGAGGCCGTTGCCATACTGCGCGGCCGTGACACCCGTGCGCTGGCACTGCACCAGCGTCGCCGTCGCGGCCACGAGCATGCCGTTGACGATGGTCGGCGCGCACGGATCCACCGAGATGTCCGAGGTCTGAGTCACCGTCTGTGGAACGAACAGCTCGATCAGGCTCGGAGCGCGGATCGCATGGTTGGACGACACGCGGAAGCGCAGATCCTCGATCGGCGCCCACTGCAGGCCGAGCCTCCAGGTATTGACGCCACCCGACAGCTCATAGTCCGAATAGCGGTAGCCCGCCTCGAAATCGAGCAGCTGGGCGAAGGCCTTGTCCTGCAGCAGCGGCATGCGCAGCTCGGCATAAACTTCCTTCACGTCGGCCGCTTCGTCGATGGTCGGGCTCGCGCCGCTGCCACCCAGCAGGTCGCCACTGCCCAGCGCCGCGTCCGGCAGGTAGGCGAAGGTGTCGTCGCGGTACTCGACGCCGAACGCGACGCCGATGCCGTCCTCGGCCGTGGGCAGCTTGAGCCCATAGGCACCCAGATCGCCCGTCACGCCCGCGAACAGGATCTTCTGCGACGTGGAGCCGTTCGAGATGCCGTAGGCCGCGATGTATTCGCTGGCCTCCTCCGTGACGCCGCCGTCGCGCCAGATGTTCCATGGCACGCAGGTCGTGTCCACAGCCCCGGTGCTCGTCAGGCAGCCGTTCAGTGCCAGCGAGCCACGCGCCAGCGAGACGTAGTTCTCGTTGGTGTTGTACAGCGTCGTGTAGTAGTACGAGCCGCTCACGTCGTACGACCAGGCGTCGCTGAAATCACCCTTCACGCCGAGCACGCCGCGGTAGTTCGTGTGCTCGTAGCCGAACATGCGCGGCCCACCCTCGATGTTGCGGCGGCCGATGACCACGCCGATCTGCTCGCCGGCGGCGATCTGCGCCGCGGTGCAGCCCAGCGCCGTGCGCTGCTGCGCGCTGAGCAGCGGGTTGTTGCAGTTGACCTGGAAGGTGGACTGGAACGCGCCCGAGGGTGCCACCGCCGTGCGATGGCGGTTGTTCGTGAACATGAAGTCGCCGTAGATCTCGGCGTTGTCGCTGAACTCGTAGCGCGTCAGCACGCCCGCCTGGTAGCGATCCGTCCCCTGGAACAGGTTCATGTAGGGGTTGGAGTTGAAATTGAACGGCGGCGTCGTCTGCTGGGTCGCCACGCGCGGAATCAGCGAGGTGCCCGATACGGAGAAGTTCTGCGCCGTGCCCGTTCGCCGGAACA
>JADLDF010000115.1 GCA_020846815.1 Gammaproteobacteria bacterium
GCGCCCAGCGGGTTCTCCGGACCCGGCCCCACCACCTTGGGCAGCGGCTCACCGCGGGCCGCGTGTTCGCGCCGTACCGACTCGGGCGGGATCCAGGTCGGGTTGCGGCGCTTGTCGACGATGCGCGTGACGCCGATGGGCGTGCGCCAGTCCATCTTGCCGACGCTGACGGGGAAGGTCATGACGCTCGGCGTCTGCCCCTTCTTCGGCTTGGGGAAGAAATAGAGGCGGTGCTCCGGCAGGTTGACGACGACCCCCTGGCGCGGCCCCGGTGGCAGGATGCGCTGACCGGGAATCAGGATCTCCGTGCCCTCGCCCGGCAGCCAGGGATCGACCCCGATGTTCACGCGCGTCAGCTCCTCGTAGCCGAGGCTGTAACGCCGGGCGAGCTCGATCAGCGTGTCCTCGTAGCGCGTGCGGACGCGCTCGACCGCGCCGAACACGCCGCTGCCATCCGCGCGCAGCTCGTAGACCGTCGCCCCGGCAGGAGCGACGGCAGCCAGCGTCGCGAACGACAGCAGCATTGCGGCAACGACGCCGCAGCGGCGTCCTGATCCGGCGAAAGCTCTCATGGACACATTCTAGCCAAACGCCGCCTGCGGCTGTCAGGCCGGCGGTGCGCTCGAAGCGGCCCGGGCAGGGCCGCGGATCACAGACCGAGCATCTGCCGCAGGCTGGCGACGTCCTTTTCGGATTCGCTGACCAGCTCCTCGAGCGCCTTGCGGTCGAGCCGCATGCGCTCGCAGGCACTCACGCCCTGCAGGTTCAGCTCCAGCGTGTCCGGGAAGGCGTGGAAGGTCGCGAGCAGCGAGCCGACCGTCAGCACGTCGGTCAGGTCCGGCGCGCCCTCGTGCTCGCGCGTCGTGTCCTCGTGGCTCTCGACCGCGGCGACGATGTCCTCGGGAATCTGCCAGGTCTCGAGCAGCGCCTTGGCGATGCTGACGTGCCAGTCGCGCTCGACTTCGAAATACGCCGCCTGGTCGTTGAACAGCGCCGGATGGCGCACGGCCTGGGTGAGGATGTAGAGCTTGCCGACGCCGTGCAGCAACCCCGCCAGCAGCGCCGTGTCGGGATTGATGCGGGTGAGGCGGCGCGCGACCACGTGGCTGAACGCCGCGACCAGAGAGCTGTGTTCCCAGTGCGCCTGCAGCGAGCCGCCGAGGGACTTGAGGTTCTCGGCGCGCCGCACCTGGCCCATCGCGAAGCTGATCGCCGCGCTGCGCACGAGGTTGAAGCCGATGCGCGTGATCGCGGCGCGCAGGTCCGCTATCGGCTTGCCGACGTGGCCCAGGGCTGCCGAGTTCGCCATCTGCATGATGCGCGCGGCCAGCGCAGGCTCGGAGCCGACGACCCGCACCACGTCCTTGGCGCTGACGTCCTCGTCGGCGAGCACGCGACGGACGCGGATCGCGACGTCGGGGAAGCTCGGCAGCTCGATTTCCTTGCGGGAGAGCCCGGCGGCGAGCTCCTGGACGAAGGCGAATGCGGCGTTCTCCGGCGCGGTTTCGATGGTTTCGTCGGCAGTCTGGTTCATGACAATCGCCTCACTGGCCGAGCGCTTCCTTCAGGGCGTTCATCTCGGCATTGCAGTCGTTCAGCACCTGCGGCAGCGTCGTGGTGTCGATGCCGAGCCGCGCCGCGCTGTAGCATCCGGCGAGCCGCAGCTCGAGCAGATCCGGCTCGTTGCGCAGCGAGGCCAGGAGATCGGCGACCGCCAGCACGTCGCCGAGCGACAGCGGACCGCGTCCGACGCGTTCCGGGTCCTCGAAGGCGTGGACCGCCTCGATGAGCTCGTCGTCGATCTTCCAGCTCTCCAGCAGTGCCTTGGTGATGTCGGCGTGCCAGTCGCGGACGATGCTCTGGAAGCTGGCCTGGTCCGCGAACAGCCGCGGATGGCGCGCGGCGCGCGTCAGGATGTAGAGCTTGCCGACGCCGTGCAGCAGGCCGGCCAGCAGCGCTGCATCGTCGCTCAGCTCGCCGTGGCGCCGCGCGATCACGCGGCACAGCGAGGCGACCTCGACGCTGCGGCGCCAGATGGCCTTCAGCGGCTTCTCGATCGCGCGGTACTGTTCCGCGGCCTGCAGCTGCGCCATCGCGAACGCGATCGCGGCGCTGCGCAGCATGTCGAAGCCCATGCGGGTCACGGCGGCGCGCAGGTCCGTGATGCGCTGTCCCGAGGGGTTCAGCGCTGCCGAGTTCGCCATGCTCAGGATGCGCGCGGCGAACGCCGGCTCCGCGCCGAGCACTCGCACGATCCGCTCGGCCGAAGTGTTCTCGTCCGCGAGCAGGCGCTGCACGCGCAGCGCCACGTCGGGGAAGCTCGGGATGCCGACCTTGCCGCTCGAGAGCTCACTGGCCAGAGTCTTGACGAATTCGAAGGCCTCGCGCGTGGACTCCTGTGAAGCGGCCTGTTCGGCTCGCGTGGCGGGCGTTCCCGTGGACATCTGGCGTGCTCCGGACATGCGTCGTGTTATCGGCCGCTGCCGGGCGCACTTGAGCCCGACGCGACCAGGCGTGCAGCCGGCGGGCGCTGGCCAGCCGGGAACGCGACCGGCACCACAGCCGCGCCGCGGCCGGCTGCGCCGTGCAGGCGCAGCGTCAGCTCGGCGTCGTGGCGACTCATCATGCAGGCTGACATCAGCTCCTCCACCGTGGCTCCGCCCCGCGCGAGCCGGATGCCGAGCTCGAAGGCCGAGCCGCTCGCCGCGTCCGGTGCCGTGGCGGCATGGCGCGCATCGGCCGCGAGCTGGCGCTGCAGCGCGTCGAGGCGCGCGGCCAGGGCCACGAGCGTCGCCGTCTGCGAGCCGTTCTCGCTGCGCAGCGCGACGAGCTCCGCACGCAGGCTTTCGAGGCGCGCGGCATGGGCGCGCGTGCGCGAGCGGGCCATGGCCAGCGCCGCGGCGGCCGCGATCGCGGCGCAGCCGGCGGCGGCCAGGGCGTACAGCAGTGCCTGCGACAGCGGCAGCACCAGGTTCGTCATGCAGGTCTCCGTGGGTATTCGTCGTCGCGCAGTCGCCGGCAGCGCGGTGCGCGCCTGCGGGTCGCTCGCTGGCCGGCGACCGGGATCGGCTTCGGCCCATGGCCTCCTGCGCTCATTGCATCGCCTTGGCGCGTTCCGCGGAGCTGACGACGTCGGTGAAGCGCACGCCGATCTTCTCGTTGACCACGACCACCTCGCCCTGCGCGATGAGCTTGCCGTTGACGAACACCGCGAACGGCTCGCCGGCCCTGCGGTCGAGTGCGAGGATCGAGCCCGGCACGATGCCGAGCAGGCTGCGGATCGGGATGCGCGTGCGGCCGACCTCCATGGACATGACCATGTGCAGATCGAGCAGCACGTCGAGGTTCAGGTCCGGCACCTGGCTGTCGGCGACGCTGGGTCCGGTGAGCGGCGCCAGCTCGCTGCGTTGCACGGCCTCTTCGGGGAGCTTCATCGCGGGACCTCGACTCAGGTGGCCATCTTGGATCGCGCCTGCAGCTGTGCGAGCGGCGATGCGCCCTGCACGCGCGGCGCGCGGGCGTTGCCCTGCAGCTGCACGGCACACATGCCGCGCGAAGCGCCGAGCAGGCCCTTGAAGAGCGGCAGGCCGTCCGAGCGCAGCACGGCACGCCCGTCGAAATCGAACGGGATCACGTCGCCGACCTGCAGGTCGAGCAGCTCCGACAGCGAGAC
>JADLDF010000116.1 GCA_020846815.1 Gammaproteobacteria bacterium
CGATCCGCGACCAGCACTGCAAGCGCGCGATCCTGGTCGGGCACAACGCCGGCTTCGACCTGTCGTTCCTGAATGCCGCCGTGGCGCGCACCGGCATCAAGCGCAACCCGTTCCACCCGTTCTCGTGCTTCGACACGGTGACGCTGGCAGGCGCGGCGCTCGGCCAGACGGTGCTCGCCAAGGCGGCGATGGTGGCGGGAATGGACTGGGACTCTTCTTCGGCGCACTCGGCGGCCTACGATGCCGAGCGCACCGCCGACCTGTTCTGCCGGATCTGCAACGACTGCCTGCCGAGCTACCTCGCCGCGGAAGAGCGCGCACGCGCCCTCGGCTGGATCGACGACTCGGCTCCGGCCGCGACCGCGGCGCCGCCGACGCCGGCCGACGCACAGGACGACTGACGCCGCGACGACGGACGATCGCAGGATGCCGCCGCGAGCAGCCCCGATGCGATTCGCGGGCGCCGCAGCCCGCGCACCGGCGGCGCGTGTCAGGCGGTCGCAGCCCCCACGCCCGACTCGTCCAGCAGCTTCTTGAGCTCGCCGCTGCGGAACATCTCGAGCACGATGTCGCAGCCGCCGACCAGCTCGCCGTTGACGTAGAGCTGCGGGTAGGTGGGCCAGCTCGAATAGCGCTTCAGGGCCTCGCGCAGCTCGGGGTCCTCGAAAATGTTCACATGATTGAACTTCGTGCCGCAGGCGCGCAGCGCGGCGACGGCCTGCGCCGAAAAACCGCACTGCGGGAAATCGGGCGTGCCTTTCATGAACAGCACGACCGGAGCCGAGCTCAACTGGGCCTTGATGCGTTCGACGACGTCCATGCAACTCTCCGGGTTTCGTGGGGCGGCCCAGTGTACTGCCGGGCCGGGGTTTGTGTTCGATGGCGGCCGCCCGTGGCCGGGCGCCGGCGCTCAGCCGCGGCGTGCATCACGCAGCGCGCGCCGGCGGTCGAGCTCGTGCAACAACGACCGCTGCTGCACCGGCGTCATCTGCAGCCAGCCGGCGATTTCGTCGCGGGTCCGCAGGCAGCCGCTGCAATGACCGTCGGTTCCCAGAGCGCAGACGCTGATGCAAGGTGACATCGGGGGCTGGACCTGGCCGACATCGCGGACACTGGGCATCGACCGTTTCCATGGCCAGGGCGGAATGCGAATGCGTTGAATTATGGGGGGTGCTCACCTATTCTTCAAATTCGCGCGACTCCGGCGCAGCCAAGAAAAACAAGCCCGCCGCGCAACAGAACATCGGCATCCAGCCGTTACGGGAGACAAGGAAGATGAAAAACCCTCTGGACAGCGTCCCTCTGACCATCGCCCTCGGCGTCGTGTTCGCGATCATCGTCATGGTGATCATCCCAGGTGCCGGATACAACGATCCAGGCCTGTCGCGCTGGCTGCACGTCGTCACCGGCGTCTTCTGGATCGGCCTGCTCTACTACTTCAACGTCGCGCAGATCCCGGCGCTGGCGGCCGCAACGGCCGACAAGGGCGGCCCGGGCGGCGCCGGCATCTCCAAGTATGTCGCGCCGCGCGCGCTGCTGTGGTTCCGCTGGGCGGCGGTCGCCACCTGGATCACCGGCGCCTGGCTGCTGGGCGCGCGCTTCATGCCGGCCTTCACCTTCCAGGAAGGCAGTCAGGTCATCGGCATCGGCGTCTGGCTCGGCACCATCATGCTGTTCAACGTCTGGGTGCTGATCTGGCCGAACCAGAAGAAGGTGCTGGGTCTCGTGTCCGCGACCGACGAGGAAAAGGCCAAGGCGCGCCGTACCGCGACGCTGGCCTCGCGCACGAATTTCCTGCTGTCGTTCCCGATGCTGCTCTGCATGGCGGGGCAGTCGCACGGTCTGCCGTTCTGACGGCCGGCTACCCGGAAACCTCGCGCGGCCTGCCGGCGGATCTCGCTGCGCAGGTCGCGCGCGCCCTCGCCGAGGACATCGGGCCGGGCGACGTCACCGCCGCCCTGGTGCCTGCCGACCAGCAGGTCCGCGCCCGCGTACTCGCGCGCGAGGCGGCCGTGATCTGTGGCCAGGCCTGGTTCGACGAGGTCTATCGCCAGCTCGATCCGGCGGTCTCGATCGAATGGCTCGCCCGCGATGGCGAGCGAATCGAGGCCGAGGCCGTGCTCTGCCGCGTCGCCGGCCCGGCGCGCGCGGTGCTGAGCGGCGAGCGCACGGCTCTGAACTTCCTGCAGACCCTGTCGGCGACCGCGACCGAGACCCGACGCTACGTCGACGCCGTCGCCGGCACGCACTGCCGGATCCTCGACACCCGCAAGACCCTGCCCGGCCTGCGCCAGGCACAGAAGTACGCGGTGCGCTGCGGCGGCGGCCGCAACCACCGCATGGGTCTGTACGACATGGTGCTGATCAAGGAGAACCACATCCTCGCCGCCGGCTCGATCGCCGCGGCGGTCGGCACGGCCCGGCGGCTCTCGCCGGGCGTCGCCGTCGAAGTGGAGGTGGAATCGCTGGCCGAGCTCGACCAGGCCTTCGACGCGGGCGCCGATCTCGTGATGCTCGACGAGCTCTCGCCCGAGGACATGCACGAAGCGGTGCGCCGTCGCGATGCCCTGACCGCTCGTACGCAGCTCGAAGCCACTGGCGGCGTTTCGCTCGAGACGGTGCGGCACATCGCCGAGACGGGCGTGGACTTCGTGTCGATCGGCGGGCTCACCAAGCACGTCGCCGCGATCGACCTGTCGATGCGCATCGAGTTCGTCGCGGGCGCTGTCCAGAAATCTAGATAGCGTCGAGATTCCTTAGCTAACTACCTGAGTTATCAGGTATTAACGGCTTTCAGCACGCGCTGCGGCTGGGCGATGCCATAGCCCTGGGCATAGTCCACGCCGAGGCTGGTCAGCATCTGGATGATCTCGGCGTTCTCGGCGAACTCGGCGATGGTCAGCTTGCCGGTGAGGTGCCCGATCTCGTTGATCGAGCGCACCATCTCCCGGTCGATCGGGTCGTGCAGGATCTCGCGCACGAAGCTGCCGTCGATCTTCAGGAAATCGACCGGGAAGTGCTTCAGGTAACCGAAGGACGAGA
>JADLDF010000117.1 GCA_020846815.1 Gammaproteobacteria bacterium
CCTCGTCGATGCCGCGCCGGCCGAGCAGGCCGCCGTGGATCTTCGGGTGCAGCGTCTTGACGCGCCCGTCCATGATCTCGGGAAAACCGGTGTGCTGCGAGACCTCGGTGACGGCGAGACCGGCTTCGGCCAGCAGCTTCGCGGTGCCGCCGGTCGAGAGCAGCGCGACGCCGCGACGCGCGAGCTCGCGGGCGAGGTCGACGACGCCCGCCTTGTCGGAGACGGACAGCAGCGCACGGCGGACGGTCACGGGCATGGCGGTCTCAGGATGCGAGGCCGAACTCGCGCAGCTTCTTGCGCAGCGTGCCCCGGTTGATGCCGAGCATGGTCGCGGCGCGGCTCTGGTTGCCGTCGCAGTGGTCGAGCACGGCGCGGAACAGCGGTTCCTCCACCTCGCGGATCACGAGGTCGTAGAGGTGGGCAGGGCGATGGCCGTCGAGATTGGCGAAATAGTCGGTGAGCGCGCGCTGCGCGTGGTCGCGCAGCGGCAGGGGCAGCTGTGTAGTGATGGACTCGGCCGCAGTTGCGTCGCCGCAGACCGGCGGAGCGATCTCGGTGCGCGCCAGCGCGCCGGCGCGGCCGGGGCCATCGCTGCGGGAAGCTGCCGCGAGGGGCGAGGCCATGCGCATCGACACCGAGCGTCCGGTCGCGCGTTCGGCGCGCCGGGCGGTTCCGAAATTCTTCTTCGCCGGCATGGCACAGGTCCCCGTTCGTCGGGTTGCTGCGTCCCTGCCGAGCACTCAGGCAGCCGCGCCGACCCAACCCTGCAACAGTTCTCGCGTGCACGCAAACTGCGCCGACGTGGAATCCGCCGCCATCAACAACCTGCGCGCGTCGCGCGCCTTTTGGTCGCGCGTTTCATCGCGCGCCCGTTTGTTGAGCAGCCCGCTATACCAGCCGAGGTGTTTGCGTGCAATCCGGAGCCCGGAGTCTTCGCCATGGAAGGCGTAGATGGACTCGAGATGCGCGAGGACTATATCACGCAGCTCTGCCCGCGACAGCGGCGCGGGCGACCTGCCTTCGGTCAGCAAAGCGTTGACATCGCGGAAGATCCACGGTGCGCCGTGCGCGGCGCGACCGATCATCGCGCCGTCGGCACGAGTGAAATCAAGGACCTCGCGCGCCTTTCGCGGCGAGTCCACGTCACCGTTGGCGATTACCGGAATCCGTACCGCGGACTTGACGTCGCGGATCGTGTCGTATTCGGCCACGCCTTCGTAGAAGTCCATGCGCGTGCGGCCGTGCAGCGCGATTGCCGCGATGCCGCTCGCCTCGGCGATGCGAGCGATGCGCACTGCGTTCCTGCTGTCGCGGTCCCAGCCCGTGCGCGTCTTCAGCGTGACCGGCACGCCGGCCGGCGCGACCGCCGCGACCACGGCCTCGAGCAGGCGCGCCACCAGCGGCTCGTCCTGCAGCAGCGCCGAGCCGCAGAGACGATTGCAGACCTTCTTCGCCGGGCAGCCCATGTTGACGTCGATGATCTGTGCGCCGAGGTCGACGTTGCGCCGCGCGGCATCGGCCAGCGCGTCCGGCTCCGCGCCTGCGAGCTGCACTACGCGTGGCTCGGGCTCGCCTTCGTGGTTCATGCGCTGGCGCGACTTGCGCGAGTTCCACAGGCGCACGTCGGAAGTGATCATCTCCGAGGCCGCGAGTCCGGCACCGAGGCTGCGTGCGAGCACCCGGAACGGGCGATCGGTGACTCCGGCCATCGGCGCGAGCACCGCCGGCGCGCGGATCTCCCATCGACCGATGCGGAACATGTGCAGGACTCCGGGCGAATGCGGGGCGGTCGGTGTCAGCCCGCCGCGCCGGCCGCATCGTTCGCGCAGGCGATCGAGGCATCGGTGCGACGCAGACAGACATCGAGCTCGAAGCCGACCGCTTCGCCGCCCGGATCGAGCAGCGACACCTCGGCGTCGATCCGCTGACCCGGAGCGAGCATCGGCGCCGGCGCGATCGCCGCGGCACCGCCGTATTCGCGCGGCGTCAGGTCGCGCGTCGCGACCCGGTTGCCGAAGCGGTCCTGCAGAGTCACGCGCAGCATCGGCGCCGGCTGCGCACGTTCGGCGCCGTTGCGGATGCTGGCGCGCACGGTCAGCGTGCCGGCGGCGATCGGTTCGGCGACCACGCCCTGCTGGCGCAGCTCGTAACGGCCGAGCTCCCAGCGTGGCTGCAGCGGCCGGCCGAGCGCCGCGTACAGCCGCGTCAACGGTTCCTGCAGCGCCGGCACGCCGGCGAGCTCCTCGCGGTAGAGGTGCGCGAGCTGCGCGGCGAGAGCGAGACCGAGCAGCGCGGTCGCCGCCCACATCCAGCGCGGCGTCGCGGCCGTGCGGGGCGCGCCTCCCGCGGCGAGATCCGCGACGACGGCGTCTGCCGCGCTCACCGGCGCATCGCGCGGCGTCAGGTCGGCGTCGAGTCCCAGCGCCGCGGCGAAGGCTCCCGGACGCGCGTCGTCACCGGCCGGCGGGGCGCGCAGCGGCGCCGTCGTCTCGCCGGCCGCGGCCGCGGCCACGGGCGCGGGCTCGTCGCCGGCCGGCAGCAGCAGCGTCGAGGTCGCGGCCGGCGTGTCGGGCAGGGGGATGGACGAGGGCGGAGCCGGTTCGAGCTCGAGCCAGCGCAGCGCCGAACCGCTCGGCATCGCGGCACGGCGCTCGGCGGCTTCGCGGCGGGCGCCGACCAGGTCCGGGTCGTCGTCCGATGCCTGCGAGAGCCGTGGCAGGGACCGGTCGCCGGGGTAGTCGGCGGTCGCGGCCGTCTCGTCCTCCGCAGTGTGTGGCCACGGCGAAGGCGACTCGCTCGGCAGCACGGTGATCTCGGATGATTCGTCGACGGCGATGCGGATCGACGCGAGTTCGGGCGGCTCGTCGCGCTGCGCCCGGGCGACGAGTGCGGCGAGTTCCGCGGCCATCATGGTGTCGATCGCCCAGTCGCGCCCGGCTGCTCGTGCGGGAGTCGCGGCCGGCTCGCCCACGGCATCGTCTTGCGATGCATCGCCATCCATCGCGGGGACGGCGTCCTGCGCTCCGTCCGGAAGGCGCAGGCTGTCGGTCGGCGGCTCGAGTGCCGCATCGGGCGGCGGCCCGTCGGCTGCGGTGGCTTGCGGTTCGGCCGCTGCGTCCGCATCAGCCGCGGATGGCGGCGCGGACTCCGGCGGCGGTGGCGTCGGCTCCGGCGCCGGCGATGCGGCAGTGGCGGAGCCGGGCAGGACGTCCTCCGGCCAGTCGTCTGCGCCATGGGTATCGTCGAAACGAGGCTCGTCGTCGCGCGGCGGCGCGCGGAACAATCCACTGCCTGCGCCGAAGCCTGCAGCGCCGCCCGTAGCGGCGGCCGGGTCGCGCAACGACCGGATGTCGAGGACCGCGGTCGATTCCACGCCGGCGGTCGGGGGCGGACGTCGATCGCGTGCGTCCGGGTCCATCCCGGGTGCCTGTGCATCGCCACCCGGCTGCGTGGCGGCACGCGGCGGCGCGGTCGGGCGCAGCGCTGCCACCTGGCCGCCGGGCTCGTACAGCGAGGCCAGTGCGTTGAACACGGCCGCGCAGCGTCCACAGCGCACCTGGCCCTGCGCGATCCGCAGGTCCGCGGCGGTGACGGCCAGCGGCAGCTGGCATTGCGGGCAGATGGTGATCAAGCGCGGCGACTCGCAGGCCCCTGGCCCGGCCATTCTGAACCGGCCGCGGCCGTGGGGCGATCATCCGGGGCGACACGGTGGCCGGCGAGGCAGGTCCAGCCGTCGAGCCGGCGCCAGACCGCGAGCTCGAGCCATGGCGCATAGGCGTCGATGACCTCGTCGGCCTGCTCGTCGAGCAGGCCCGCGAGCACCAGCGCGCCGTCCGGCGCGAGCAGGCCGGCAAGTCGTGGTGCGAGCTCGACCAGCGGACCGGAGAGGATGTTGGCGAGCACGATCCCGGCACCGTCCGGCAGCGTCGCCGGTGCCTCGTGGACCCGCACGCATCCGGCCACGGCATTCACTGCGGCATTCTCGCGCGTCGCCAGCAGCGCCTGCGGGTCGATGTCGTGGGCGTCGACCCGCGCGGCGCCGAGCCGCGCCGCGGCGACCGCGAGCACGCCGGAGCCGCAGCCGAAGTCGATCGCGCGCGTGCCGGGCACGAGGTTCGCATCGAGCCACTCGAGGCAGAGTCGCGTCGTCGGATGCGTGCCCGTGCCGAAAGCGAGGCCCGGATCGAGCCGCACGACGACCGCGCCGGCGTCCGCGACGCTCGCATGCGAGGGGCAGATCCACAGCCGCTCGCCGAAGCGCATCGGGCGGAAGTCCTCGAGCCAGGCGCGCTCCCAGGCGCGCTCGGCCACGGCTGCCCGCGCGAACCGCGCGGCATCGACACCGAGCGAGTCGGCGAGGTCCGCGGCGAGCGCGTCGCAGTCGGTCGTCGCGTCGTCGAACAGGGCCTGCAGCCGGGTCGCCGGCCAGAGGCGGAACTCGCCCGGCGCCGGTTCGAGGATCGGGTCGTCGCGCTGGTCGGTGAAGCTCAGCGAGACCGCGCCCGCCTCGAAACAGGCCTCTTCGACCGCCGCCGGGTCGAGGCCGTCGAGATCGAGCGTGAGGCTGTAGAGGGCCATGCGGATCAGATTAGCGCAGCGCGCTGCGCCCGCGCGTCCTCACTTCAGGCCGAGCCGGCGCTCCAGGTAATGGATGTCGAGCCCGCCCTGGCGGAACGCGGCGTGGTTGAAGATCTCCTGGTGCAGCGCGGTGTTGGTGCGGATGCCCTCGACGACCATTTCGGCGAGCGCATTCTTCATGCGCGCGATCGCGGTGTCGCGCGTGTCGCCGTGCGCGATCAGCTTGCAGATCAGCGAGTCGTAGTTCGGCGGCACGTTGTAGCCGGAGTAGATGTGGCTGTCGACGCGGATACCGGGGCCGCCGGGCGCATGGAACAGCTTGATCGGTCCCGGCGAGGGCATGAAGGTCTTGGCATCCTCGGCATTGATGCGGCACTCCATGGCGTGGCCGCGGATTTCGATGTCCTTCTGCACGTAGCGCAGCTTTTCGCCCGAAGCGATCAGCAGCTGCGCCTTCACGAGGTCGATGCCGGTGACCAGCTCGGTCACGGGATGCTCGACCTGGATGCGCGTGTTCATCTCGATGAAATAGAACTCGCCGTCCTGGTAGAGGAATTCCAGCGTGCCGGCGCTGCGATAGCCGACCGCGCGGCAGGCCTCGACCACGCGCTCGCCCATCTTCTCGCGCTGCTGCGCGGTGATGCCGGGCGCCGGCGCCTCCTCGATGACCTTCTGATGGCGGCGCTGCATCGAGCAGTCGCGCTCGCCGAGGTGGATCACGTTGCCGTAGTTGTCGGCGAGCACCTGGAACTCGATGTGCCGCGGGCGCTCCAGGAACTTCTCCATGTAGACCTGGTCGTTGCCGAAGGCCGCGAGCGCCTCGGCCTTGGTCACGTTGATCGCGTTCAGCAGCGCCGCGGGGTTGTGCACCACGCGCATGCCGCGGCCGC
>JADLDF010000118.1 GCA_020846815.1 Gammaproteobacteria bacterium
GACCGCGCGCACGGGTTTTCGGCGGCTGGCGCCCTAGGGTAAGTACCAACCGAGGGACGATCCACATGAACAAGCTGCGGCTCCACGAGCACCGCCGCATCAGCTTTCCGCTCCCGCTGGTGCTCGATGCAGCACTAGCCTTCGACCGCGAGCACAACGGCTGGCTGTGGCGCGCCAGCGACCACGTGCTGACGATCTGGCCGGCCGCGGATGGCAGCATCGCCATCCGCGCACGACGCAGCGGCAGCGTCGAACCGGAAAGCGCCGAAAGATCGGCCGCGTGGGTCGCGGCCGCGCTGCTGCGGTACTGTTTCAAGCGCCGCATCCCGGTTCCCCGGCACGGCAGCAAGCGCATCGAGCTCGTGACCGAGGCGATCGACCTCGTGATCGCGACCAGCGTCGCCCTGCTGCCGATCGAGCTGTCGTCGGCGGCGGCACGTGCCGTCATGGCCGCGGTCCAGCCCGCTCCCGCCGCGGCGGCTGCCCCGGTCGCCGCCGACGCCTGAGAGCGACCAGCCGGGCCGGGCGGCGACCCGGATCAGGGATTCAGGCCGCCATTCGCGACCACCATCTGCCCCGTGATCCAGCGGCCCTCGTCACTCGCCAGGAAGGCGACGACGTCGGCGATGTCGCGCGGCTGGCCGAGCCGACCGAGCGTGGTGTTCTTCGCCGCCGCCTCGCGCACCGCGGGCGGGTAGTCGCCGATCATGTCGGTGTCGGTCAGGCCGGGAACGACGGCGTTGACGGTGATGCCGCGCGGCCCGAGCTCGCGCGACAGCGAGCGCGTGAACTGCTCGATCGCCGACTTCGAGCCCGCATAGATCGAATACCCCGGCGACCAGCCGCGCGTCGTGCTGCTCGAGAGGTTGATGATCCGCCCGCCGTCGCTCACGCGGCGCGCGGCCTCCTGCATCGAGAAGTAAGTCCCCTTGAGCAGTCCGAACACCGCATCCCAGGTCGCCTCGGTCTCCTTTTCGACCGGCATCACCGGCGGCAGGATGCCCGCATTGTTGACCACGATGTCGATGCGGCCGAGCTTCTGCTGCACTTCGGCGTAGAGCCGCCGCACGTCCTCGACCTTGGAGATGTCGGCCTGGATGGCGATGGCCTTGCCGCCCTGCGCCTCGATCGCGTCCACGGCCTCCTGCGCAGCCGTGGCCGAGCGCGAGTAGTTCACGACCACGGTCGCGCCGCCGCGCGCCAGCGTCTCGCCGATCGCCCGGCCGATGCCGCGCGAGCTGCCGGTGACGATCGCGACCTTGCCCGCGAAACGGGCCGAGGATGCAGGCGCGGGCGCTGCAGGTACGGGCGCCGCAGAACTGGCCGCAGCGGCAAGGCCACGGGTTGCAGCCGAAGCAGAAGCCGCGGCCGAGGTCAGCGGCGACGCGATGCCGAACAGCGTCGTCAGCAGGACGACGGTGAACAGGACGGCAGGCTTGCGAGAGAACGAGACGACCATGCGAAGACTCCGGTTCGATCGGACGCCGGAGCTTACATGGCCTGTGGACCCCGCTCGCGTCCTTCGTGCAGCCGCTGCCGCGTGACGGCATGGCGACAGCCGCAGTCCGGATCCGCCGCGATGCACAGCGTCGAGAACTGCATCGTCAGCACGTCGACGACCAGCAACCGTCCGAGCAGAGGCTCGCCGATCCCGAGCAGCAGCTTGATCGTCTCCGTGGCCTGCAGCAGCCCGACGATCCCGGGCACGACCCCCAGCACGCCCGCCTCGTCGCAGGACGGCGCGAAGCCGGGTGGCGGCGGCGCCGGAAACGCACAGCGATAGCAGGGCGCCGCGGCGAATACACCCACCTGCCCTTCGAAGGCCTGCACCGCACCCGACACGAACGGCCGACCCGCCACGAGCGCAGCATCGTTGACGACATAGCGCGTCGCGAAGTTGTCGCTGCCGTCGACGATCACGTCGTAATGGGCGAACAGCGACGGCGCGTTGTCGCAATCGAGCCGCAGGCGATGCGCTTCCACCGTCACGTCGGGATTGAGGCTGCGCAGACCGGCCGTGGCGCTGTCGACCTTGGCGCGGCCGACGCGGTCCGTGGCGTGCACGACCTGCCGCTGCAGGTTGCTGAGCTGTACGACGTCGTCGTCGACGATGCCGATGCGACCGACGCCCGCGGCCGCGAGGTAGAGCAGCGCCGGCGAGCCGAGCCCGCCGGCGCCGATGCACAGCACGCTCGCCTGCAGCAGCCGCTGCTGACCCGCGAGGCCGACTTCCGGCAGCCGCAGCTGCCGGGAATAACGCTCGCGCTCCGCAGCCGACGGCGACGGCCCGTCGGCAGCGGCCAGCGGAAAACCCGCGCCCTCCCAGGCCGAGATCCCACCGCGCAGGCTGCGCGCGCCGCCATAGCCCATGGAGCGCAGCTCGCGCACGCAATGCAGCGAACGCAGGCCGCTCGCACAGTACAGCACCAGGACCGCATGTCGATCGGTCGCAATCTCGCCGATCCGCGCCGCGAGCTCGTCTTTCGGGATGCTGCGCGCACCGGCCAGCATCCCCAGCGCGCATTCGGCGGCCGTACGTACGTCGACAACGATCGGCACCGCCGGCCCCGCGAGCGCGCGGGCCAGCTCGCCGGCCTCGATCTCCAGAGGCTCGTCCGCCCCGCCGGCCACGTTCAGCCTCCGCTCAACGCCTGCACGATCTGCACAGTGTCGCGCGGCCCGAGCGGCGTCGCCAGATCCATGGCCTGCGAGCCATTGACGAACACCCGCATGTGGCGCCGGATCGCTCCCTGCTCGTCGATGACGCGGAAGCGGATGCCGGGGAAACGCCGTTCGAGCTCTGCGAACAGCGCCTGCAGGCTGTCGGCGGCCAGCTCGAGCTCGCGTTGCCTGGTGTAGGAGAGCAGCGGGCTCGGGATCAGCACTTTCACGCCGGCGCGACCTGCGCGGTCTCGAGCGCATAGATCTCGGGCAGATGCCGCGCGACGCAGGCCCAGCGCGCGCCCTCGTTGCGGCTCGCCCAGATCTCGCCCGAGGTGGTGCCGACGTAGAGCCCGACCGGATCGCCATGATCGTGGCTCATCGCCTGCCGTTTGACCGTCCACCACGCCTGCGACTCCGGCAGCCGCTCGGCCTGCCGCACCCAGCTCGCGCCGCCGTCGCGCGTCACGTAGACGGCCGGCTTGCCGCCCACCGCGACGCGCGGCCAGACCGAAGTACCGTCCATCGGGAACACCCAGGCCGTGTCCGCATCGCGCGGATGCACGACCATCGGAAAGCCGACGTCGCCGACCTCGGCCGGCATGTTCCGCCCGATGCGCACCCAGCGTCTGGCCGGCCGATCGAGCCGGTAGATGCCGCAGTGGTTCTGCTGATACAGCCGGTCCGGCTGGCTCGGACAGAGGCGCAGGCAATGCGGATCGTGGAACCAGATCTGCGACGGATCGAAGCTCTCGACGACCTCGAGCCCGTCGATCAGCGGCGCCCAGCTCTCGCCGCCATCGTGCGACTCGTGCACGCCGCCGCTCGACATGCCGAGATAGAGATGCCGCGCGTCGCGCGGATCGACGAGGATCGAGTGCAGCTTCGGCCCATCGGGCGTGCCGTCCTGCGCTCCGCCCATCCATTCGCGATACTGCGGATCGTCGTTCAGACCCGCGCAGGGTGCCCAGCTCTCGCCGCCGTCCTCGCTGCGGAACAGACCGTGCGGCGACGTGCCGGCGTACCACGCGCCCGGCTCGTCCGGATGTCCCGGCGTCAGCCAGAACGTATGGTCGACGCTACGCGCCGCGGCGCCGCCTTCTACCTTCGGAAACGCCGGCGGCTGCTTCGACTCCACCCAGCTGCGGCCGAAGTCGTCGGAGCGGAAGATCGTCGGCCCCAGGTGTCCCGTGCTCGCCGAGGCGAGCAGCGTGCGCCCGTCGCGCGGATCGAGCACCAGGTGATGGATGATGTGGCCGAGGAAATGCGGGCCGTCCACGCGCCAGGTCCGCCGCGCCGCATCGCCCCGGAGCAGCCAGGCCCCCTTGCGCGTCGCGACGAGCACGACCACCCCCGCCGCCGACCGCCGTCGCCGAGCTGGATTCTTCATGTCACCCCCCGTCGACCCGAGCCTACGCCGATCCCGCCGCGGGCACGAGAGCGTCGGCGCGATGCCATCACACAAGCGCGATGGCTTCCGCGCGGCGTTCCATGACTTCGACTTCGACCGCATCGCAAGCTTCGGCGCGCGCGACGTCGCCCGACTGCTCCGGAACGAGCGCATCGTGCGTCACCGCGGCAAGATCGAAGCCGTGATCAACAACGCCCGGCGCGCGCGCGAGCTGGTCGCGACCGAAGGCTCGCTCGCCGCTCATGTTTGGAAGTTCGAGCCCGCGCCGAAGGACTTGGCTGCGCCCCAGACCGCATCCATTTCCACCGCCTCGACCGCCCTGTCCAAGGACCTCAAGAAACGCGGCTGGACCTTCGTCGGCCCCACCACCGTCCATGCGTTCCTGCAGGCCATGGGCCTGATCAACGATCACGCCGAGGGCTGTGCCGTGCGGCCGAAGGCGGAGCGGGCGCGACGCGCTTTCGAGAGACCGCGCGGCCGGCACTGACGGGCTCCATGGCCGCGACGAGCGGACCGCGGCACGCCGCAGCTCGCCAGCAAGCCACGCTGTTACCACCTCGATCTATTGAAAATTGTTCTCATTCTCAATAGAATGCTCGCCAGCCCCCGGGCATCGGTGCATGGATCCGGCGTGCCGCCAGCCGCTCCGTCTTGACCTCTCCCCTCTGGTTGACTCGAGAAGTTGCGCACGCCGGATCCGTCTCCGGGCGCGCCGCGCGCAGTCGCGGCGCCTCGGCGCGGCGCACCGACGCAGCGACCGATCCTCATGGTCCCAGAGAGCGGATCGCCGTCCGTACGGCAGGAAGCACGTGCTCCGCGAACCAGGGATTTCTCGCGAACCACGCATGATTGCGTGGCGACGGATGCGGCAACGGAAAATGGCCGAGCGGCAGATACTCCTTCCATGCCCGGACGGTGTCGCTCAGCGTCGACCTGCGACGATCACCCAGATAATGTGTCTGCGCATAGCGCCCCACCAGCAGGGTCAGGCCGACGTCCTGCAGCTGCGCGTTCAGCTTCCCGTGCCACAGCGCAGCGCACTCCGGACGTGGCGGCAGATCGCCGGATTGCGCCTTGCCCGGATAGCAGAAGCCCATCGGCACGATGGCGACCCGCTTGGCATCGTAGAACCGTTCCGGCGTCAGATCGAGCCAGTCGCGCAAACGGTCACCGGAAACGTCGTTCCACGGAATGCCGGACTCGTGGACCTTCCTGCCGGGCGCCTGCCCGACGATGCGCAGTCGGGCCGAGCGATGCACCTGCAGGACCGGGCGAGGCCCGCAGGGCAGAGCTGCGGCGCAATGCCTGCACGCGCGGATCTCCTCGAGCAGCGGGCCCAGCGTGTCGCGCATCTGCGGCAACGCAATCGCGGGGAGGCTCAGAACAACGCCGCCTGATCGGGCGGATAGGTGATCGAGGCCCCCTCGATGCGCGCGAACGGCGTGAGCTCGTGCGGCCGATGGCCGCGCTCCGACAGGATCTCCATCACGGGCACGCCACGCACGTCCAGCGCGTCGGCCACGAGCGAACGGTGGCAGCGCCAGGGCACGGCCTCGGCGCACATGATCGCGACGCGCTTCTGGCGCCCCAGCCGGATGAGCGCCTCGACGGCATCCCGGAATTCGGTGCTCTGCATGTAGTCGGCATAGCCACGAAAGCTCGCGTTGCGCCAGCCGGTGTTGGGCGAGTCCTTGCGTGCGCGCCGCAGACCTCCGAGCGCCGGCATGGGCAGGTATTCGATGCGCTCGGCGGCCAGGCTGTCAGCGAGCGCAGCAGCGTTGAACTGCGGGTTGTGGCGTGAGCGGGGCACCGTGCGGATATCGGCCAGCCGCTCGATGCCGTAGGCCTGCAACAAGGCGATGAAACGGTCGATCGGCAGCGTCGAGTGCCCGACGGTGAAGATCGTGCCATCGGCGAACTGTGTTTCCCGAGGGATGGCTTTGGCCATGTCCACTCACCTCCTGGCATCACGGGACGAGGCTGGCACGATCCAGCCGGAAACGATAGACAGGTTCGACACCTTCCGGGCGCGAGGAGTTGCAATAGCCCGCTGTCGGCCGAACGCCCAGGCCGCCGGGCCGGATGGAGTCTGAAAGCGCGCTCGTGGCGGCGTTCCGCCGTGCTCGGCCGACGCGTCTTGGCGCAAGATCATCAGAAGATCGGCC
>JADLDF010000119.1 GCA_020846815.1 Gammaproteobacteria bacterium
CGCTCAACATGATGACGCGCACCAGCGCCCCGGACTACGTGCGCGACGGCATCCACATGAACGCCGTCGACACCGGCTGGATCACCGACGAGGATCCGGCGCTGCACGCGGCGCGCAAGGCGGAGCTGGGTTTCGCGCCGCCGCTGGACATCATCGACGGCGCCGCGCGCATCCTCGACCCGATCTTCGCGGGCCTCGCCACCGGCAGCCACGTCTGGGGCCAGTTCCTGAAGGACTACAAGCCGGCGCCCTGGTGAGCGGGCACGGCACTGCCGCGGGAAACGCGCTGCAGCGAACGACCGCATGCATCGTCCGCCCGGCGATCGCATCCCGCCGCGACGATGCCTACTCCGCCGGACGCATGAACGTGCCGGCCTCGATCTTGCGCTCGATGACCCGCGCCAGCTCTTCCTGGATCTGGCCCTTGGCCTGCATCGGCCCGTCGGCCCAGAGGTTCGGCGGGTAGAACGCCGCCGCGGCATAGACCGGCGCATAGGCCTCGATGCGCAAGCGAGCGAGCCGGTTCACGCCGAACAGCCCGCCCGGTGTGCAGCGCGCGCGGCGCAGCATCTCGACGTCGATCACCGCGAAGGCGCGCGTCGACTCGCCGGCCGACCTGGTGTCGGCGAGCACGCGACCCTGAAAGTCGAAGATCTTCGAGTGACCCGTGTTCTGCCCCGAGGGCGGACCACCTTCGATGCCGCCGGCGTTCGCCGAAATCAGATACACCATGTTCTCGGCCGCGCGCGTACGCTTCGCGGATTCCCAGGCCATGAACTCGGTGCGCCCATGGTCCGAGGTCGGGTGCAGGATCACCTCGGCGCCGCGCAGCGTCAGGCAACGGGCGGTCTCGGGCCAGAGGATCTCGCCGCAGGGCAGCATCGCCAGATTGCCGATCTCGGTGCGCGCCACCGGCCACAGCCCCTCGATGCCGTGCCGGTCGAGGTAGCGCTCGAGGATGTCGTGCGGCGAGAAGCCCTGCTCGGTCGAGACGCGCCGGTACTTCAGCACCACGTTGCCCGACGGGTCGATCAGGAACGAGCAGTTGAAGTACATGCCCGGCCATTCCTCCGGCGCCTCGTAGGCATTGGCGCCGAGCCAGACCCCGAACCGCTGCGCGAGCTGCTGCAGCCGCTCGATCTCGGCGCTGCCCGGGATCTGCAGGCAGGCTTTGCGGATCCACTCCTCCGCGGATTCCTTGACCGGAAAGCCCTGCAGATTGAACTCGGGGAACAGCACCAGGCGCGGCACCTTCGACGGCCGGCCGACGGCATAGCCGAGCAATTCCTCCCAGCGGTCGATGCTGCCGTCGACGATCTGCATCGCCTCCTCGCGCGAGCGCGCACGATTGACCGCGCGGTTGATCGTCTGCATGCAGGTGGCCTGCCACAGCGGCACGCGACCGCCCCGTTTTTCCACAACGCTTTCGTTCATGGCGCCGGTTCCAGCCCCCTCGTGATCTCGTACCGACAGGGTGACACCGGGTCGCGGCGGGGGACAAGCGCCGAGGCTTCCGCCCGGGCCCGAGCCTCTGAACGCGTCGTCCCGACCAGGTCGAGAACCGCTCCCTGCCCGGTCCGGATGCCAGCTCCGCACCCTGTATCTTGTGCGCAACGGCCACGCACGGACTGCATGAAAAGCCGCCCGGTAGCCGGTCGCGGATATACGTCACTGCGGCGCGTGAAGCCGTAGTGTCCGACCCTTCTCCCCCTGCCGCCCCGGCTGGACCGTTTGCAGGATCAGCGCTCCGGGGAGCCTCCTTTGCCATCCGCGGAGACCGACGCCATGAACCTCGACAGCCCCGACACCACACCGATCCGGACGCTCCCTGCCGCGCGTGCGCGACGGACCCGCGTCGCGCGCACCGTGCGCGCCCTGCTCGCGCTCGGCTCCGCCTCGCTCGCACTGCCGGCGGCGCTGGCCCAGGACGAAGCGGCCGGCCTGCTCGAGGAGGTGACCGTCACCGCACAGCGCACCGCCGAGAGGCTGCAGGACGTGCCGCTCAGCGTCACGGCCTTCTCCGCCGAGAGCATGGAACGGCTGCAGATCAATTCGGTGCTCGATCTGACGCGCCTCACGCCGAACGTCAAGTTCGACAACGTCACCGGCGGCACGACGGGCCTCAAGGCCTACATCCGCGGCGGCGGCATCACGGACGGCGGAACCAATACCTCCGAATCCGAGGTCGGCGTCTACGTCGACGACGTGTACATGGCGCGCGTCTCGGCGGCGGTCATCGACTTCGCCGAAGTGGAGCGCATCGAGATCATGCGCGGTCCTCAGGGCGTGCTCTACGGCCGCAACACGTCGGCCGGCGCAGTGAACATCATCACGCGCGGGCCCACGGAGGAGTTCCAGGCCACCTCGCAGGTCGGTTGGGGCACCTGGAACGAGCGCCGCCTCAAGGGCTTCGTCTCCGGCCCGATTTCCGCCGACGGTCGCTGGCGCGCATCGCTGAACGGCATGATCCGCGGCCGCGACGGCGGCCGGCAGGAGAACGTCACCACCGGCAAGGATGTCGGCGAGGAGGATTTCTACGGCGCGCAGGGCGATCTCGCCTTCGTCGGCGAGGCATTTAGCGCCCGCCTGACGCTGTCGCACACCGACACCGACAGCGACGGCCAGTATGCCGTGAACAACCTCGTCACCGGCACGGGCGCAAACACCGTGATCACGCCGCGGACCGGCTCCTATTACAAGGTCGCTTCGCCGATCCCGTCGCTGACCAAGGTGAAACAGACCAACGCGTTCCTGCGCCTGACCTGGGAATTCGACGGCGGCAGGATCACCTCGATCACCGGCTATTCCGACCTCGACGACAAGTGGCACGAGGAATTCTCGGGCGGCGTCCCCAGCAGCGCGCTCGGTATCCCTGGCAACACGACCCTGGCGCTGTTCGATCGCGACTCTGTGACCACGCAGGATCAGCTGAGCGAGGAACTGCAGATCAGCGGCGCGGCGTTCGACGGCAAGCTCGAGTATCTCGGCGGCCTGTACTACTTCACCGAGGATTCGATCCAGACTATCCGCGACGTGATCTTCTTCGCGCCGAGTTCGGTCGTCTTCAGCCCGGACACGACCAGCAAGGCGGTGTTCGGCCAGCTGACCTGGAACTTCAACGACCAGTGGTCGGCGATTGCTGGCGGGCGCTACACCGAGGATGACAAGCACCTCGACGCCATCCTCAGCGGCACGGTGCTGGCACCGGTGGACAACCAGTACTCGAAGTTCACGCCGAAGGTTGGCGTCAACTACAAGATCACGCCGTCGATCCTGTTGTTCGCCTCGTACAGCGAGGGCTTCAAGTCCGGCGGCTACAACGGCCTCGCCTCGACGGCGGTGCAGGTGCGCACGGCTTTCCAGCCGCAGTACACCGACGCCTGGGAGGCCGGCATCAAGGCCGACCTGCTCGGCAACACGCTGCGCGTGAACGTCTCGGCGTTCAAGAACGAGATCAGCAACCGGCAGCAGACGCTGACGCTGCCCAACGGCACGTTCCTCGTCGAGAACTACAACGCCGACCTCAAGGGCCTCGAGGCCGAGGTCACCTGGCGCGCCACCGACGCGCTGTCGCTCTGGACCAGCGTCTCGATCAACGACGGCAAGTACACCGCGGGCGGCTCCTCGGCGGGCGCGCTCGGCTCGATCATCAACAACAAGCTGCCGGTCTTCCCGGACTACACGGCCACGGCCGGCGTCGACTATTCGCTGCAGGTCGGCAACGGCACGCTGCGCTTCGGCGGCGACTACAACGTCCGCGACGGGTACTTCTCGACCGCGGACAATGCGCGGATCGGCGCCGTCGAGAAGCAGGACTTCCTGAGCGCCTACGTCGGTTACGACATCGGCAAGTGGAGCCTCCAGCTCGCCGGCCGCAACCTGCTCGACGAGGAAGGCTGGCAGACGGGCTTCGGCTTCTCCGTGGTCCAGCCGCGCTTCGCGATCGATCCGCGCACCGTGCTCGCCACGGCACGCTACACGTTCTGATATGGCCCCCTCGTGTCAACGGGCACGAGGGGTTTCTGAACTGAGCCGAGCCCATTCCACCGGCGGTGCCAGCAGCGTATTGCGCGGGCATCGCCGGTGACGCGGCATCAGGCTGGCGCGAAGGGCTTTCCGATCCGGCCGCCTCCGGCGAGGTCCACGCCGGTTGCGGACCTCGCCGCAGCGGCTCCGCAATGCTTCGCGGCTGCGCGCCCGACTCAGAGATCGGCGGGCAGCGGCCGGCGAACCAGCAAGCGCTGGCCGGCGAACAGCGACACCAGCGCCGGCACCAGCACGACGGCCGCCGCCAGAGCCATGGCCTGCGGCAACGCCTTCGGATCGCCGAAGACGCGCTCCGTGAACCAGGCCGTGAGCCACGGCCCGAGCCCCCCTCCGATCAAGGTCGAGCAGAGCACGTGCAGCGCGGTGAGCTGCGCACGCATGCGGTTCGGCGCGAACAGCTGGTAGGTAGACAGCCCGGGACCGAAGGAGATCACGCCGAAGAACGTCTGGGCCACGAGCAGCACGGCGCTGACCCGCGCGTCGCCGTTGAGCGCCAACACCAGCGTCAGCGGCAGCGCAACGAAGCCCGCGATCAGCGGGATGACGAAGGTCGCATCGCGGCGCCCCGCCGCGATCAGCCGGTTGCACCACCAGCCGCCGAACAGGCTCGCCGCCGTGCCGACGACGATGAACGACAGGCCATAGAGTAACCCGATTTCCGCCGTGCTCCAGGCGTGGATGCGCATGAAGAAGGCGATGACCCAGGCCGTCACTCCGTACTGGTAGGCGGCCATCAGCACCATGCCGAAAATCAGCGGGCCGTAGAAGCGGCGCTCGCGCACCAGGAAACGCAGCACCTCGCCGAGGTTCGCAGATTCCACCGACCCCTCGGGCGTGCGCCGTGGTGGCTCGCGCATCGCAGCCGCGAAGGGCAGCAACACCAGGCCGGGGATGCCCACCAGCCCGAAGGCGAGCTGCCAGCCGTGCACCGCACCCAGCCAAGGCAGCGTGACCATGCCAGCCTGCGGCAACTGCGCGAGGAACAGCCCGCCGAAGGCGAGCGCACAGCCCGCGCCGAAGAAACTCGCACCGGTAACCACGCTGACCGCACCGGACACCCTGGAGCGCGGGAAATAGTCGCCGAGCATCGAGAACGCCGCCGGCACGAGTGCGGCCTCGCCGAGCCCCACCAGCATCCGCGCGACGAACAGTGCCGGATAATCGGGCGCGACCATGCAGGCCACGGTCGAGATCGTCCAGATCGTCGCACCCCAGAATATGATGCGGTTGCGACGCCAGCGATCCGCCGCCCAGCCTATCGGGATCGCGGCGAGCGCATAGAACAGCGCGAACGCCAGGCCCTGCAGCAGCCCGATCTGGATGTCGTCGAGCGCGAAGTCCCGGCGCAGCGGTTCGACGACCAGGGAGATGACCTGGCGGTCCATGTTGCTCGAGA
>JADLDF010000120.1 GCA_020846815.1 Gammaproteobacteria bacterium
ACGCTCTGGGAGCGCAAGCTCATCGGCTGGATGCAGCTGCGCAAGGGTCCGAACCGCGTCGGCAGCCTCTTCGGCCTGCTGCCCGGCATCCTGCAGCCCTTCGCCGACGTCATCAAGCTGCTGGTCAAGGAAGTCGTGGTGCCATCGGCCGCGAACCGCGTGCTGTTCCGCATCGCGCCGATGATCACGCTGATCCCGGCATTCGCGATCTGGGCGGTCGTGCCGCTCGATCCGAACCTGGTGCTGGCCGACGTCGACGCGGGCCTGCTGTACGTGCTGTCGCTGACCTCGGTCGGCGTCTACGGCGTGATCCTCGCCGGCTGGGCCTCGAACTCCAAATACGCCTTCCTCGGCGCCATGCGTTCGGCGGCGCAGATCGTCGCCTACGAAATCGCGATGGGTTTCGCGCTGGTCGGCGTGGTCATGGCCGCCGGCACGCTGAACCTCGGCGATATCGTGCGCGCCCAGGGTGGCGGGCTCTGGAACTGGTTCTTCATCTGGCTGTTCCCGCTGTTCGTGGTCTACCTCATCGCGGGCGTGGCCGAGACCAACCGCGCGCCCTTCGACGTCGCCGAGGGCGAGTCGGAGATCGTCGCGGGCTTCCACGTCGAGTATTCGGGCATCGCGTTCGCGCTGTTCTTCCTCGCCGAATACGCGAACATGATCCTGATCTCGGCGCTGACCGCCGTGTTCTTCGTCGGTGGCTGGCTGAGCCCGTTCGAGGGCATCCTGCCCGCGGACAACCTGCTGGCGCGACCGAGCTTCGCCTGGCTGTTCTTCAAGCTGTTCTTCTTCCTGAGCTGCTTCATGTGGTACCGCGCGACCTTCCCGCGTTATCGCTACGACCAGATCATGCGCCTCGGCTGGAAGGTCCTGATCCCGGTCACCCTGGTCTGGATCGCCGTCGAAGGCGTCCTCGTCCACTACCAAATCGGACCCTGGAGCCGCTGACATGAGCGTCGGTAGCGTTGCCAAGACCTTCCTGCTCGGCGAGCTGCTCGCGGGCATGAGTCTCACGGCCCGGACGCTGTTCCGGAAGAAGTACACGGTCAACTATCCCGAGGAGAAGACGCCGCAGTCGCCGCGCTTCCGCGGGCTGCACGCGCTGCGCCGCTACCCGAACGGGGAAGAGCGCTGCATCGCCTGCAAGCTCTGCGAGGCGGTCTGTCCGGCGCTCGCGATCACGATCGATTCGGACGTCGCCGACGACGGCACGCGCCGCACGACGCGCTACGACATCGATCTCTTCAAGTGCATCTACTGCGGCTTCTGCGAGGAAGCCTGCCCCGTGGATGCGATCGTCGAGACGCGGATCCACGAATATCACATGGAGAATCGCGGCGAGAACATCATGACCAAGGACAAGCTGCTCGCCGTCGGCGAGCGCTACGAGGCCATGATCAACGCCGACAAGGCTGCCGATGCGCCGTATCGCTGAGGCGTGCGGGCGCGGGGCAGGGGGAGTCGTTCGTGCTGGTTGAAGCTCTGTTCTACGCATTCTCGCTGGTGCTGGTCGCGGCCGCGCTCGGCGTGGTGGTGACGCGCAACCCGGTGCACTCGGCGCTCTGCCTGGTGCTGGCCTTCTTCACCAGCGCCGCCATCTGGCTGCTGATCGAGGCCGAGTTCCTCGCGATCGTGTTGATCCTGGTCTACGTCGGCGCCGTCATGGTGCTGTTCCTGTTCGTGGTCATGATGCTCGATGTCAACGTCGAGGAGGTCCGTCGCGGCTTCACGCGCTACGCCTGGCTCGGCTGGCTGGTCGCGTTCCTGGTCATCGCGCAGATCGTCGGCGTCGTCTGGTTCCGCGGCCTCGGGATCGACGCCACCGTCGGCGCCGTGCCGCCGCCGGCCGACTACAGCAACACCCGCGAGCTCGGCACCGTGCTCTACACCCAGTACGTCTATCCGTTCGAGCTCGCCGCCATGCTGCTGCTGCTGGCCATCGTCGCGGCCATCACGCTGACCATGCGCCGCCGGCCCGGCCTGAAGACGCAGAACGTCGCGGCCCAGGTCGCGGTGCGCCGCGAGGACCGTGTGCGGCTCGTGCAGGTCGCAGCCGCGCGCCGCGAGCCCGCGCCGCCGCCGGCCGACACGGCAGGCGCCCAGGCGACGGCGCCCGGCACGGTGCCGGCCGCGCCCGGCAGCCCGGAGAAGCCCAAGTGATCACGCTGCAGCACCTGCTCACCCTGTCCGGGATCCTGTTCGCGCTGTCGTTCGCGGGCATCTTCATCAACCGCAAGAACGTGATCCTGCTGCTGATGTGTATCGAGCTGATGCTGCTCGCGGTGAACTTCAACTTCGTCGCCTTCTCGCGCTTCCTCGGCGATCTCGATGGCCAGGTCTTCGTGTTCTTCGTGCTCACCGTCGCCGCCGCCGAGTCGGCGATCGGCCTCGCGATCCTCGTCGTGCTGTTCCGCGAGCGGCGCAGCATCAACGTCGAGGACCTCGACACCATGAAGGGCTGACGCGGCCCCCCCCCCGGACCCGAGCGACCATGAATTCGCAAGCACTTCTCGCCATACCGCTGCTGCCGCTGCTCGCGGCCATCCTCGCCGGCTTGTTCGGCCGCGCGATCGGCCGCACCGGCGCGCACCTCGTGACCATCGCGGCCGTCGGCCTGTCCTTCCTGCTCTCCGCCTGGGTCACCTGGCAGCTCGTCACGGGACAGGTGCAGCCCTTCAATGGTCCGGTCTACACCTGGCTGGTCAGCGGCGGCATCCGCATGGAGGTCGGGTTCCTGGTCGACCACTTGAGCGTGCTGATGATGTGCGTGGTCACTTTCGTGTCGCTGTGCGTGCACGTCTACACCATCGGCTACATGCACGATGACCCGGGCTACCAGCGCTTCTTCAGCTACATCTCGCTGTTCACGTTCTCGATGCTGATGCTGGTGATGTCCAACAACTTCATGCAGCTGTTCTTCGGCTGGGAAGCGGTCGGCGTCGTCTCCTATCTGCTGATCGGCTTCTGGTACACACGGCCGAGCGCGGTCTTCGCCAACATGAAGGCCTTCATCGTCAACCGCGTCGGCGACTTCGGATTCGTGCTGGGCATCGCCGGCGTCGTTTACTACACCGGCTCGCTCGACTACCGCGACGCCTTCGCGGCGGCGCCGGGCCTGGCGGATGTCGGCTTCGCGCTGTCGGACGGCTGGACCGTCTCGGCGCTGACCCTGATCTGCCTCTGCCTCTTCGTCGGCGCGATGGGCAAGTCGGCCCAGGTGCCGCTGCACGTCTGGCTGCCGGACTCGATGGAAGGTCCGACGCCGATCTCGGCGCTGATCCACGCGGCCACGATGGTGACCGCGGGCATCTTCATGGTCGCGCGCATGTCGCCGATCTTCGAGCACAGCGAGACCGCGCTGTCGGCGATCCTGGTCATCGGCGCGACCACGGCGCTGTTCATGGGTTTCCTCGGCGTCATCAACAACGACATCAAGCGCGTGGTCGCGTACTCGACGCTGTCCCAGCTCGGCTACATGACCGTCGCGCTCGGCGCCTCGGCCTACGGCGTGGCGATCTTCCACCTGATGACGCACGCTTTCTTCAAGGCGCTGCTGTTCCTCGCGGCCGGCTCGGTGATCATCGGCATGCACCACGAGCAGGACATGCGCAAGATGGGTGGACTGTTCCGCTACATGCCGCAGACCGCGATCACCTGCTGGATCGGCGCGCTGGCGCTGATCGGCACGCCGTTCTTCTCGGGCTTCTATTCCAAGGACCTGATCATCGAGGCGGTGCACGAGTCGCACCGCGCCGGCGCCACCTACGCCTATTACTGCGTGCTGGGCGGCGTGTTCGTGACCGCGCTCTACACCTTCCGCATGATCTTCATGACCTTCCACGGCAAGCCGCGCTGGCAGGCCGGGGAGGG
>JADLDF010000121.1 GCA_020846815.1 Gammaproteobacteria bacterium
CCGAGTCGACGGAGATCTTGCGGCCCATGACCCATTTCGGATGCGCGCAGGCCTCGTCCGGCGTCGCGGCGGCGAGCCGCTCGGCGCTCCAGTCGAGGAACGGGCCGCCGGAGGCCGTCAGCAGCAGGCGCTTCACGCCCGGCGGCGGCTCGCCCGGCACGGCGGTCTGCGGCAGACACTGGAAGATCGCGTTGTGCTCGCTGTCGATCGGCAGCAGCGTCGCGCCCGCGGCGCGCGCCTCGGCGATCAGCAGCGGCCCGGCCATGACCAGCGATTCCTTGTTGGCGATCATCAGGCGGTGGCCGGCACGTGCCGCCGCCAGCGTCGAACGCAGGCCCGCGGCACCGACGATGCCGGCCAGCACGTACGGCGCCTCGGGCAGACGAGCGATCGTCTCGATACCCTGCTCGCCCGCCAGCACGCGGGTCGGCAGCCCGGCCGAGCGCAGCTCGCGCTCGAGCTCGAGCGCCCGATCCCCCTCTGCGAGCGCGGCGTAATCCGGGCGGAAGCGGCGACACTGTGCGGCGAGCTTGGCGACGTTGCGGCGCGCGCCCAGCGCGACGACGCGGAAATCCGCCGCATGCCGCGCCAGCACGTCGAGGGCGCTGTCGCCGATCGTGCCGGTCGAGCCGAGCACGGCGACGCCGATCACGAAACGGCCTCGATCTGCAGC
The DNA here is from genome assembly GCA_020846815.1 of Gammaproteobacteria bacterium. The sequence continues at coordinate 674 of JADLDF010000121.1, forward strand.
AGTCCGAGCAGCAGCACCGGCGCGCCGGCCGTGATGCTGTCGATGCGGTCCAGCACTCCGCCGTGCCCGGGGAAGAGGCTGCCGCTGTCCTTCACGCCTGCATAGCGTTTGAGCATGCTCTCGGTCAGGTCGCCGACGACCGAGAACGCCGCGGCGGCGAGACCCACCGGCAGCATCCGTGCCGGCGACACGCCGAACCAGGCGCCACCGCCCCAGGCGACCAGGGCCGCGAGCAGCAGGCCACCGATGACGCCTTCCCAGGTCTTGCCCGGCGACACCCGCGGCGCGAGCAGCACGCGGCCGAAGCGTCGACCGGCGAAGAACGCCCCCGTGTCGGCCGCGACGATCAGCACCAGCGCGAACAGTGTCAGCGCCGCGCCGATGTCCGGCACGAGGCGGATCTCGGCCAGTGCCACCGCGGCCGGCACGAGCGCGAACAGGCCCGCGACGCCGGCCGACCAGCCGCGCACGCTCTTCGGCGCCAGCGCCAGCCACGCGAGCGCGACCAGCCACCAGAGGCCCGCGAGCGCGAGCAGAGCGCGCAGCGCTGCGGGCTCGCGCGACAGCGACCACGCGATGCCGAGGACCACGAGCACCAGCAGCACGTAGCCCGCACGCGCCGCGGCGCCCGGCAGGCGGAGCAGCGCCGACCATTCCCAGGCGCCGACGAGCACCACGAGGCCGACCAGCACCAGTGTCGCGGGCGCCGGCAGGCCGAGCACCACGCTGATCAGTACGGCGGCCAGCACCAGTGCCGTCAGCACGCGCGAGCGCAGCGCGCCGGGTGCGCCGCTCACGGACGGGCACCCGCCGTGCGCTGGCCGCGCACCATGCCGAAGCGGCGCTGCCGCCCCTCGAAGTCGGCGAGCGCGGCCTCGAGCTCGGCGATGCCGAAGTCGGGCCAGAGCACGTCGGTGAAGTGCAGCTCGGCGTAGGCCAGGTTCCAGAGCAGGAAATTGCTGATGCGGCGCTCGCCGCCGGTGCGGATGAACAGGTCCGGGTCCGGCAGGCCGCCGAGCTGCAGCTCGGCGGAGAACGTCGCCGCGTCGATCTGCTCAGGCCGCAGCGCACCGCTCGCGACCTTGCGCGCGAGACTGCGCGCCGCCTCGAGGATGTCCCAGTGGCCGCCGTAGCTGACGGCGACCTGCAGCTTGAGCCCCTGGTTGGCCGCGGTGCGCGCCTCGGCCTCGGCGATGCGCTGCTGCAGCCGCACCGAGAGCGCACGGCGGTCGCCGATGATGCGCAGCCGCACGCCGTTGGCGTGCAGCTCGTCGACCTCGCGGTCCAGCGCGTCGAAGAACAGCGCCATCAGCGTCGCCACCTCGCCCTCGGGGCGGCGCCAGTTCTCGCTGGAGAACGCGAACAGCGTCAGCGCACCGATGCGGCGGCGCGCGCATTCGCGTATGCACATGCGCACCGGCTCGATGCCGGCCTTGTGGCCGGCCGTGCGCAGTTCGCCGCGGGCCTCGGCCCAGCGGCCGTTGCCGTCCATCACGATCGCGACGTGCTGCGGAAGTGCCAAGGGAGCGGCTGGCGGGGCTGGCGCGGCGGACGGAGATCGCAGGCCGTTCAGACCTGCATGATCTCCTTTTCCTTGACCGCGAGCGCCGCGTCGATGTCGGCCACGTGCTTGTCGGTCAGCTTCTGGATCTCGTCCTGGGCGCGCTTCTCGTCGTCCTGGCCGATCAGCTTTTCCTTGAGCATGTCCTTGACGTCGCCGAGCACGTCGCGGCGCACGTTGCGGACCGCGACGCGCGCGTTCTCGGCGTCGGCACGCACGACCTTGGTGATGTCGCGGCGGCGCTCCTCGGTCAGGGGCGGCAGCGGCACGCGGATGACCGCACCGGCGGTATTCGGCGTGAGACCGAGGTCCGACTTGTAGATCGCCTTCTCGACAGCCTGTACCGCGCCCTTGTCCCAGGGGTTGATCAGCAGCGTCCGCGCATCCTCGATCGTGATGTTGGCGAGCTGGTTAAGCGGCGTCTCGGTGCCGTAGTAGTCGACCTTGAGGTTCTCGACCAGGCTCGGATGGGCGCGGCCCGTGCGCAGCTTCCTGGTGTCGGCATGGAACTGCTGCACGCACTTCGCCATGCGCTGGATGCAGTCCTTCTTGAGTTCGTCGAGCATGGCCCTTCCCCGCTCAGTTGTTCGTGACGGCGGTGCCGACGTCCTCGCCGCGCGCGATGCGCAGCAGGTCGCCGGGGTTGTTGAGGTTGAACACCCGCAATGGCAGGTTGTTGTCGCGGCACATGACGATCGCGGTGGCGTCCATGACGTTCAGGCGCTCAGCGAGCACGCGGTCGAAATTCAGCTTCGGATAGTGTACGGCGGCGGGGTTCTTCACCGGATCGTCGGAATATATGCCGTTGACCTTGGTGGCCTTGAGCAGCACCTCGGCGCCGATCTCGATCGCGCGCAGCGAAGCGGCGGTATCGGTGGTGAAGAACGGGTTGCCGGTGCCGGCCGCGAACAGCACGACGCGCCCCTTCTCGAGGTGGCGGATCGCGCGGCGGCGGATGAAGTCCTCGCAGACCTCGTTGATGCGGATCGCGGACATCACGCGCGCGTGGCAGCCGAGGCCTTCCAGCGCATCCTGCATCGCCAGGCAGTTCATGACCGTGGCCAGCATGCCCATCTGGTCGGCAGTGACGCGATCCATGCCGGCGCGCGCGAGACCGGCGCCACGGAAAATGTTGCCGCCGCCGAGCACGACCGCGGTCTGGATGCCCATCGCCAGCAGTTCCTGGATCTCGAGCGCGATGCGCCGCAGCATGCCGGGATCGATGCCGTAGTCGGAGCCGCCCATCAGGGCCTCGCCCGACAGCTTCACCAGCATCCGCCGGTAACGCGGGGGCTTGCCGTCATTGCGCAGATCGTTCATCCGGTTCCTCCAGGACCACGGCCGTCGCCGCGGACCGCGCGACGCGGCACCGCGACCGCCCCTAGATTGTCAGCGGACCCGATTGAAGAAAACCCCGCCGGGGCGGGGTTTTCTTCGAGGTCCGGGAGACGGCTCATTTCGCTCCGCTGCCGCCGGTGCTGGCCTTGACCTGGGCCATGACCTCGCCGACGAAATCGTCCTGCTTCTTCTCGATGCCGGCTCCGACCTCGAAGCGCTGGAAGGCACGTACCGTGGCCTTGGCGGACTTCAGCAGCTTCTCGACCGTCTGGTCCGGATCCTTGACGAAGGCCTGGCCGAGCAGCGAGATCTCGCCCAGCGACTTGCGCAGACGGCCCTCGACCATCTTGGCGACGATCTCGGCGGGCTTGCCCTCGCCCTTGGCCTTTTCGGTCTCGATCTCGCGCTCCTTGGCCAGCACCTCGGCCGGCACATCGGCCACCGAGAGGTACTGCGGGCTGGCCGCGGCCACGTGCATCGCGAGGTCGTGGGCGAGCGCGGCGTCGCCACCCTCGACCGCGACCAGCGTGCCGATGCGCGTACCGTGGCGGTAGGCACCGAGCTGGCCCGCGGACTCGAGATGGACGGCGCGGCGGACGCTGATGTTCTCGCCGATCTTGGCGACCAGCGCACGCCGGCGCTCGTCGATGGTCTCGCCGCTCGCGAGCCGCGCACCGCCGAGCACGGCGACGTCGCTGGCGCGGGTCTCGAGCGCCTTGCGGGCGATCTCGGCCGCGAAGCCCTGGAAGTCGGCTTCGCGCGCTACGAAGTCGGTCTCGCAGTTGATCTCGACCATCGCGGCGGCGCGGCCGTCGGCCGACTTCTCGATCACGACCACGCCCTCGGCGGCGACGCGCGCGGCCTTCTTGTCGGCCTTGGCGAGCCCCTGCTTGCGCATCAGCTCGGCCGCGGCCTCGAGATCACCGCCGGTCTCGACCAGGGCTTTCTTGCACTCCATCATGCCCGCGCCCGTGCGCTCGCGGAGCTGCTTGACGAGGTCTGCGGAAACATTCGCCATGGCTCAGCCCCGGCGACGCGGTACGGGACCGCCCGAGGAGCGGCGACGCGGCGCCGGTGCGGACGCCGAGGTCGTGCCGCTGGCGCCGTCGGTGGCTCCGACCTGGGCGGCCACGGCAGCCGCGAGCTCCGCGACCGAATCGTCCTCACCCTCGCCGTCGACCGGCGCGGCAGCGACCGCGGCCACGGGGCGGCGACGCGCCGGGGGCGCAGGCCGCCGGCCGCGGCCCGCCGGGGCCGCATCGCGACGCGGACGGCCACGGCCGGACTTGGGCCGCGGATTGCCCTGCTCGTCGAGCTCGACGAACTCGTCCTCGCCGACCGCGATCTGCGGCACCTGCGAACGGCCCTCGATGACCGCATCGGCCATGGCGATGGTATAGAGCTGGATCGCGCGCATCGCATCGTCGTTGCCCGGGATCACGTAGTCGATGCTGTCGGGCGAGCAGTTGGTGTCGACCACGGCGACCACTGGAATGCCGAGCTTGCGGGCTTCGTGGATCGCGATGTTCTCGTGACCGACGTCGATCACGAAAATGACGTCGGGCAGGGATTCCATGTGCTTGATGCCGCCGAGGGAGCGCTCGAGCTTTTCCATCTCGCGGCGCAGCATCGTGCCTTCCTTCTTGCCGCGGCGCTCGAGCGTGCCGCTGTCCTTCATCTCGGTGAGATCGGACAGGCGCTTGATCGACTGGCGCACGGTCTTGAAGTTGGTGAGCATGCCGCCCAGCCAGCGCTGGTTGACGTAGGGCATCTCGCAGCGGCCGGCTTCGCGCTGCACGGCCTCGCGGGCCGAGCGCTTGGTGCCGACGAACAGCACGGCGCCGCCATCGGCGACGACGTTCCTGATGAAGCCCGCAGCCTCCACGAACAGCGGCTGGGTCTTCTCGAGGTTGATGATGTGGATCTTGTTGCGCTCGCCGAAGATGTACTCTGCCATCTTCGGGTTCCAGAAGCGGGTCTGGTGTCCGAAATGGACGCCCGCCTCCAGCATCTGTCGCATGGACACGCTGGCCATCGATAACTCCTTGTCGGGTTGAGCCTCCGCGCGTCTCGACAGCCATCCAGGGACTGCGGTCCCGGACTGCACTCGCAGTCCGCAACCTGTTCCTGGACACCCAGCTGCCGATTTCGCGACGCGCGTGTGGGGTTGTTTGCCAAAAAAGGCCGCGCTTTATACCATGAAGTTCCCGTACAAACAACGCCTTACGGTTCGCGCGCCGGGGGCTTCGATCCCAAGCATGCTGGTAACTATCAAAACCGCTGAAGAACAACAGAAAATGCGCGAAGCCGGCCGCCTCGCCGCCGACGTCCTCGACATGATCGGCGAGCACGTCGCGCCGGGCATCACGACCGAGGAGCTCGACCGGCTCTGCCACGACTACATCACCCAGGTACAGAAGGCGGTCCCGGCCAATCTCAATTACCGCGGCTTCCCCAAGACGATCTGCGCCTCGGTGAACCACGTGGTCTGTCACGGCATCCCGAACGACAAGCGTCTCAAGGCCGGGGACATCGTCAACATCGACGTCACCGTGATCCGCGATGGATTCCACGGCGACACTAGCCGCATGTACTTCGTCGGCAAGCCTCCCGTACAGGCGCAGCGGCTGGTCGAGACCTGTTTCGAAGCCATGTGGCGCGGCATCGAGCAGGTCCGCCCGGGTGCCCACCTCGGCGACATCGGCCATGCGATCCAGGAGTTCGCCGAAGAGCGCGGCTTCTCGATCGTCCGCGAGTACTGCGGCCACGGCATCGGCCGCGTCTATCACGAGGATCCGCAGGTGCTGCACTACGGCGAGGCCGGTACCGGCCTCGAGCTGCGCGCCGGGATGACCTTCACGATCGAGCCCATGGTCAATGCCGGCCGGCGCTTCGTGCGCCTGCTGCCCGACGGCTGGACCGTGGTCACCAAGGATCATTCGCTGTCGGCACAGTGGGAGCACACCGTGCTGGTCACCTCGACCGGCGTCGAGGTGCTGACCCTGGGCGCGCAGCCGCGCTCCACCACTGCGACGGCCGCCGCCGCGACCAGCGGAACCGGCTGATGCCGCTGCAGGACGGCGATGCCCTGACGCCCGGCCCGGTGGAGTCGGGCGGCGATTTCTCCTGGCCGCTGCTCGACCTGCTGCCCGCCCGCCTCGCCGCCGAAGGCGATACCGCCGCCACCTATGCGGCCGTGCTGCGCGAAGGCCAGGCGGACCTCAAGGCCCGCTTCCAGGCCGAGGAGCCGGTCGAGACGCTGGTGCACGCGCGAGCGCGGCTGCTCGATGCGGTGCTGCGCGAGATCTGGAAGACACGGCTCGAAAGCCACGCCGACGGATGGTCGCTGGTCGCGGTCGGCGGCTACGGCCGAGGCGAGCTGCATCCCTGCTCCGACGTCGACATCCTGGTACTGGTGCCGGCGCCGCTGCAGGCTGCGGGCCTCGCAGCGCTCGAGCGCCTGGTGACCTTCCTCTGGGACATCGGCCTCGAGGTCGGGCACAGCGTGCGCACCGTCGCCGAGTGCGCCGAGCAGAGCGCCGCCGACGTCGGCGTCATGACCACGCTGATCGAGGCACGCTTGCTCGCCGGCGATGCGCGGCTCTACGATGAGATGCGCGTCGCGCTCGCCCCGGAGCGCATCTGGCCGGTCGAGGAATTCTTCCACGCCAAGGTGCGCGAACAGGCCGAGCGCCATCTCAAGGCGAACGACACGGCCTACAACCTCGAGCCCAACGTCAAGACGGGGCCGGGCGGCCTGCGCGACATCCAGACCATCGCCTGGGTCGCCAAGCGCCATTTCGGCGCCGACACCCTCGACGAGCTCGCGACCCGCGGCTTCCTGACGCCGTCCGAGCTGCGGCGTCTGAAGGGCGCGCAGTCCTTCCTCTGGAAGGTGCGCTTCGGCCTGCACGTCGCCACGGGGCGGCGCGAGGACCGGCTGCTGTTCGACCACCAGACCAAGCTCGCACGCACCTTCGGTTACGAGGACGCGTCGTTCACGCTCGCGGTCGAGCAGCTCATGCAGCGCTACTACCGCACCGTCATGGACGTGAGCCTGCTGAACGAGCTGCTGCTGCAGCTCTTTCGCGAAAAGATCCTCGAAGAAACCGCGCCGCCACGGCCGCTGAATCCGCGCTTCCAGGTGCGCGGCGACTATCTCGAGGCGGTCAGCGACGAGGTGTTCGCGCGCACCCCGCATGCGCTGCTGGAGGTCTTCGTGCTGCTGCAGCAGAACCCCGAGATCCGCGGCGTGCGCGCCTCGACGATCCGCGCCATCGGCCGCCACCAGTGGCTCATCGACGAGGAGTTCCGCCAGAACCCGCGCAACCACCGGCTGTTCCTCGACATCCTGCGCGCGCCTGCAGGCGTGA
>JADLDF010000122.1 GCA_020846815.1 Gammaproteobacteria bacterium
GCGTCGTCGTCGCGCTGCACTGGCTGGCGTTCTACGGCTCGATCAAGCTCGCGAACGCTTCGGTCGCGACGATCTGCCTGGCGATCGCGCCGGTGACCATCGTGCTGCTCGAGCCGCTGCTGCACGCGGCGCCGCTGCGACGCGGGGATCTCGCGCTCGGCCTGGTCGTGATTCCCGGCATCGTGATGATCGCCGGCGGCATACCGGCGTCGATGAATCTGGGGCTGTGGGTGGGAGTGCTGTCGGCCGTGCTGGCCGCGATCTTCATGACGCTCAACAAGCGCTGGATCGGCGACCGCGATGCGCTCGGCGTCACGGCGATCGAATTCGCCGCGGGCATGGTCGTGGTGCTCGCGCTGCTGCCGTGGCTGCCGGCCTCCGGTGTCGCCGGCGATCCGGCCGGCGGCTGGCTCGTGCTGCCGTCGCTGCGCGACCTCGTGCTGCTGCTGGTGCTGGCGGTCGCCTGCACGGTGCTGCCGTTCGCGCTGTCGCTGGTCGCGCTGCGCCACGTCTCGGCATTCACGGCGCAGCTCGCGGTGAACCTCGAGCCGATCTACGCGATCGCGATCGCGGCGGTGTTCCTCGACGAGTCGCGGGAGCTTGGGCCGGTGTTCTATGCCGGCGCGGCCGTGGTCATTGCAGCCGTGTTCGGACATGCCTGGCTCGCGCTCCCCCAGAGCAGGGGCGAGCCCCGGGAGCCTTGACACATGATGAGGGTGACCGGATGGCGATGATCGAAACACCCGTCCTGATCGTCGGCGGCGGCCCGGTCGGCCTCACGCTCGGCATCGACCTCGCGCATCGCGGCCAGCCCGCGCTGTTGGTCGAGGAGCGCACCGGGCCGGCTCCGCATCCCAAGGCGACGCTGCTCGGCTCGCGCTCGATGGAGCTGTTCCGGCGCTGGAGCCTCGATGGTCCGATCTTCGCCGCGGCGGTGCCGAACGACCTGCCTTACTACATCATCTTCACCACGCGGCTCGCCGGGCAGGAACTACACCGCTTCCGCTCGCCGTCGATCGACGAAGGCCGCCGTCGCGATCCCGCGGCGCTGCAGCGTTTCCGCGAGCTGCAGTGGTCGCCGTACTCCAAGACGCAGATCGGCCAGCAGGCGCTCGAGCCGGTGCTGGTCGAGCATGCGCGCTCGCTCACGGGGCTGACGATGCGCCACGGCTGGCGCTTCGAATCGTTCGAGCAGCATGCGGACCACGTCGTCGGCGAGCTACGCGAAGTCGCGACCGGCAGGCGCGAGACGGTGCGCGCGCAGTACCTCGTCGCCTGCGACGGCGGCACCGGCACGATCCGCCGCCAGCTCGGCATCCGCCGCAACGGCCGCGGCCGCATGCGCGCCAACGTCAGCTTCTTTTTCCGCAGCCGGGATTTCCTGCAGGTGCACGGCCTCGGCATCGCGAACCTGTATTTCGTGTTCACGCCCGACAGCTTCGGCGTGTTCACGGCGATCGACGGCGTCGAGCTGTGGAACTACCAGTACTATTTCCTCGATTCGTCGAAACAGACCGCGGATCTCGATCCGCAGAAGATCCTGCACCGTGCCGTCGGCCGGCCGTTCGAATTCGAGCTGCTGCAGACCATGCACTGGCACCACCACCAGTCCGTCGCGCGCAGCTGGCGCCAGGGGCGGATCTTCCTGGCCGGCGATGCCGCGCACCTGTTCGCGCCGACCGGCGGCGTCGGCATGAATACGGGCATCGGCGATGCCTGCGATCTCGCCTGGAAGCTCGACGCGGTGCTGCGCGGCTGGGGTGGCGAGACGCTGCTCGAGAGCTACGAGATAGAGCGCAAGCCGGTCGCGGTGCGCAACAGCCTGATCTCGGCGACCAACTCCGACAAGATCGACATGGTCATGGACGAGACGCCGCCGGACATCGACCAGCCGGGCCCTGAGGCCGAGGCAGCGCGCAAGCTCCTGGCGCGCAAGATCAAATGGCTGGCGCGGCAGTTCAACAGCGCCGGCACCCATCTCGGCTATCGCTACGTCGACTCGCCTGTGATCGTCGGCGACGGCACGCCCGAGCCACCCGACGATCCACTGCAGGTCGTGCCCTCGACCTGGCCGGGCTCGCGTGCGCCGCATGCCTGGATGGCCGACGGCCGCTCGACGCTGGATCTGCTCGGGCGCGACACGGTGCTGCTGCGCTTCGGTGCGCCGGTGGCCGGCGACGAGCGACTGGTCGACGCGGCGCGCGCCGTCGGCATGCCGCTGGCGATCGAGGATCTCGGCGATCCGGCGATCGCGCGGCTCTACGAGACGCGCCTGGTGCTGGTGCGGCCGGATGGTCACGTCGCCTGGCGCGGCGCGCAGGTGCCGGAGGATGCGGCGGCACTGATCGACGTGCTGTGCGGCCGCTGACGTCCGGCGTCCCAGCGCGATACGCAGGTCACCGCATCGAGGCGCTGATCGACGTCGTGCGTGGCTGCTGACGCCCGCGCTCGCGTCGCGTCCGCCGGGAGCGCGGCCGCCGACTTCAGGCCTCGCGACGCACGACCCGCTGCTCGATCGTGCCGAAGATCGACCGGCCGGCGGCATCGTGCATCGCGATGCGCACGGTTTCGCCGAAACGCAGGAACGGAGTGCGCGGCGCGCCGTGGCGCAGCGTCTCGACGGTGCGCTGCTCGGCGATGCAGGAATAGCCGACGCCGCCCTCGGCGAGCGGGCGGCCCGGCCCGCCGTCGGCGTCGCGGTTCGATACCGTGCCGGAACCGATGATCGTGCCGGCCGCGAGCGGCCGCGTGCGCGCAGCGTGCGACAGCAGCGCGGGGAAGCCGAAGGTCATGTCGGTTCCGGCATCGGCGCGCCCGAAAGGCGTCCCGTTGCGGTCGACCTCGAGCGCGCCGCGCAGCCGGCCGCCATCCCATGCCGAACCGAACTCGTCGGGTGTCACCGCGACCGGCGAGAACGCCGAGGACGGCTTCGACTGGAAGAAGCCGAAGCCCTTGGCGAGCTCGCCGGGGATCAGCTCGCGCAGCGACACGTCGTTGACCAGCATCAGCAGCCGGATCGCCTGCGCCGCACACGCGGCGTCCGCAGCCTGCGGCACGTCGCCGGTGACGACGGCGACCTCGGCCTCGAAGTCGATGCCCCAGGCCTCGTCGTCCATGACGATGGGATCGCGCGGCCCGAGGAAGCTGTCCGAGCCGCCCTGGTAGATCAGCGGATCGGTCCAGAAGGAGGGCGGCAGCTCCGCGCCGCGTGCCTTGCGCACCAGCGCGACGTGATTGACATAGGCGGAACCGTCGGCCCACTGGTAGGCGCGCGGCAGCGGCGAGGCGCAGGCGGTCTCGTCGAAAGCTGCGCCTTCGCCCGCTTCCAGGCGACGGGCCAGTGCCTCGAGCGCGGGTCGGCAGGCGTCCCAGCGATCGAGCGCGGCCTGCAGCGTCGCGGCGATGCCGTCGGCCGGCAGCATCCGCTGCAGGTCGCGCGAGACGACGACGAGCCGCCCGTCGCGCCCGTCCGCGAGGCTGGCGAGCTTCATCGGTTGCCGTCCCGGCCGGCGGAGGAGGCGGGTGCCGGCGCGGACATGGGAACGGGTGTAGGCGTGGAGGCGGGTGTGGTCGCCGGCGCAGGCATGGGCGTGGAAGCGGACGTGGGCGGGGATGCGGGCTGCGGCGCCATGCTGGCGGCAGGCTCCGCGGCCGCGAACTCGCCGGCATGCAGCCATGCGGCATGGCGCGGCGCGCGCCGGGTGCGGTTCCATTCCTCGAGCATCGCGGGCGCCACGGCACGGGCCCGCGCGAGCTGCTCGGGCGTGCCGGTGTTCACTGCGAGCTCGACCCGATGGCCGTTGGGGTCGAAGAAATAGATCGACTGGAAGACGCCGTGATCGGTCGGGCCGAGCACTTCGATGCCGGCCCGTTCGAGCCGTGTCTTGGCCGCTTGCAGCTCGTCCATCGAGTCGACCTCGAACGCGATGTGCTGCACCCAGGCGGGCGTGTTGGGATCGCGGCCCATCTTCGGCCGCGTCGGCAGCTCGAAGAAGGCCAGCACGTTGCCGTTGCCGGCGTCGAGGA
>JADLDF010000123.1 GCA_020846815.1 Gammaproteobacteria bacterium
CGACGTGCAGGAACTGCGGGCCGCGCAGCTTGCGCTGGTTGCGCAAGGTCTTGACCAGGGTGTCGATGTCGTGGCCGTCGATCGGCCCGATGTAGTTGAAGCCGAGCTCCTCGAACAGCGTGCCGGGAAGCACCATGCCCTTGACGTGCTCCTCGGAGCGGCGTGCGAGCTCCCAGACCGTCGGCATCTGCCGCAGGACCTTCTTGCCGCGCTCGCGCAGCGCCGCATAGGTGCGACCCGAGAGCATCCGTGCGAAGTAGTGCGACATCGCACCGACGTTCTCGGAGATCGACATGTCGTTGTCGTTCAGCACCACCAGCAGGTCGGCCTTCAGCGATCCGGCGTTGTTCAGCGCCTCGAAGGCCATGCCCGCGGTCATCGCGCCGTCGCCGATGATCGCCACGACGCGCCGTTTGGCGCCTTCGCGCTGCGCGGCTACGGCCATGCCGAGCGCGGCGCTGATGGAGGTGCTGGAATGGCCCACGCCGAAGGTGTCGTATTCGCTCTCGCTGCGGGCCGGGAACGGCGCCAGTCCGTCCTTCTGCTTGATCGTGGCGAGCCGGTCGCGGCGCCCCGTCAGCACCTTGTGAGGGTAGGCCTGGTGGCCGACGTCCCAGACCAGCCGGTCCTGCGGCGTGTCGTAGACATAATGCAACGCGACCGTCAGCTCGACCGTGCCGAGGCCGGCCGCGAAGTGGCCGCCGCGGGTCGCGACCGTGCGGATCAGGTGGTCCCGCAGCTCCCCGCAGACCGCGCCCAGCTGCGACGGCTTGAGCCGCCGCAGGTCGGCCGGCGATTCGATGCGCGACAGCAACGGGTGGAGGTCTTGGCCGATCATTGCACCGTCATCTTACACGGGCCGCCGGGGAGGCCGGGCCGCCGGACGGGCTGGCGCCCGGGCCTCAGTTGCCGCGTCCGGTGACGAAATGCGCCAGTTCCACGAGGCCCGCTGCCCGTCCGCCGAGCGGCGCCAGCGCCGCGACCGCGCGGTCGCGCTGCATCGTGGCCAGGCGTCGCGCCTCGTCGATGCCGACGATGCTCGGGTAGGTGGGTTTGGCACGTGCCGCGTCCGCACCGGCGGACTTGCCGAGCTGCTCGGTGGTCCCGGCGACGTCCAGGATGTCGTCCTGGATCTGGAAGGCGAGACCGACCGCGGCACCGAACTCGCGCAGCGCCTCGTACTGCGGGCCGCCGCGCACTCCGGCCGCGACCGCGCCGAGCAGCACGCTGGTCTCGATCAGGGCGCCGGTCTTGCGCCGATGCATGGCCTCGAGGGTCGGCAGGTCGAGACGGCAGCCGACCGATTCGAGGTCGATCGCCTGGCCTCCGGCCATGCCGAGGGTGCCGATGCCGGCCGCCAGCAGGCGGATCATGTCGAGGCGCGCCGGGGCTTCGGCGGCGTCGCAGGTCGGCTCACCCGCGAGCACCTGGAAAGACAGCGCCTGCAGGGCATCGCCGGTCAGGATCGCGGTCGCCTCGTCGAAGGCCCGGTGGCAGGTCGGGCGACCGCGGCGCAGGTCGTCGTCGTCCATGGCCGGCAGGTCGTCGTGGACCAGGCTGTAGACGTGGATCAGCTCGACCGCGGCGGCCGGCGCATCGAGCCGCTCGAGCGGGGCGCCCAGTGCGCTGCCGGTGGTATAGACCAGGATCGGGCGCAGGCGTTTGCCGCCGCCGAGCGAGCTGTAGCGCATCGCCTCGCGCAGCCGCGGCGTGCCGGGGTCGGGCAGTGCGAGCACCCTGTCGAGTACGGTTTCGATGCGGTCCCGGAAGGCGGCGATCCGCGCGTCGCGCGCACCGGCCGGTGGCTGGGTCACGCCTCTTCCCCGGGCTCGTCGTCCTCGTGGTCCGTGCCCGAGCCGGCATCGAACGACGCCGTCTCGGTCCGGCCGTCGCGCTTCAGCAGGATCTCGACCCGGGCCTGGGCCGACTGCAGGGCGAGCTGGCATTCGCGTGTCAGTGCGACGCCGCGCTCGAAGGTGCGCAGCGATTCCTCGAGCGGCAGATCGCCGGCTTCCAGGCGCTCGACGAGCTGCTCGAGCTCCTGCAGGGACTTCTCGAAATCCGGCTGGCGTGACTTGCGGTTCAAGGCAGCGGCGACCTGTTCGACGCGGGTACGCGACGTTATCGAGCGCGGAATTCGGGGTCAAACGACCGTCGTTGACGGTGTCGGGAACCGGGCATACAGTCTGGATCACCTTAGACTTGATCTAAGGTCCGTACCGGTGTCGTACCGGGCCGGACCCGGGTGAGTCCCGCTTGCGGTCCGCCACTTGCTTAAGGAGAGAACCGTGAACCTCAAAGGCAGCAAGACCGAGAAGAACCTGAAGGACGCCTTCGCCGGCGAGTCCCAGGCGAACCGTCGTTACCTCTATTTCGCAGCCAAGGCCGACGTCGAAGGCTTCAACGACGTGTCGGCGGTATTCCGTTCGACGGCCGAGGGCGAGACCGGCCATGCGCACGGCCACCTCGAGTACCTCGAGGCGGTGGGGGATCCGGCCACGGGGCTGCCCATCGGCGACACCAAGCTGAACCTGAAGGCCTCGATCGCCGGCGAGACGCACGAGTACACCGACATGTATCCGGGCATGGCGAAGCAGGCGCGCGAGGAAGGCTTCGGGGAGATCGCGGACTGGTTCGAGACGCTGGCCAAGGCCGAGCGCTCGCATGCCAACCGCTTCCAGAAGGCGCTGGACTCGATCTGATCCTGGCCGCGCAGTCCCGGTCCGGCGCCGCCGGGCCGGGACTTCCGGACATACCGCCGCATGAGCATCAGCAGCAGCACGCCCGCCGGCCGCGAGGGCAGCCTCGAGGCGCCGACCCGTCACCCGCTCGACTGGAAGAATCCTGCGTTCTACGACGAGGCCGCCCTCGACAAGGAGCTCGAGCGCGTCTTCGACATCTGCCACGGCTGCCGCCGCTGCTTTTCGCTCTGCAATGCGTTTCCGACGCTGTTCGACGCCATCGACGCAGGTCCCACCGGCGAGCTCGACGGCGTCGACAAGAAGGTCTACTGGGACGTCGTGGATCACTGTTACCTCTGTGACATGTGCTACATGACCAAGTGTCCCTACGTGCCGCCGCACCCCTGGAACCTCGACTTCCCGCACCTGATGCTGCGCGCCAAGGCCGTCAAGGCGCGCAAGGGCGAGGTGCGCGCGCGCGACCGCATCCTCTCTGCGACGGACGCGGTCGGCAGCTTCGCGGGCATTCCTGTGGTCGTACAGATGGTCAATGCGGTCAATGCCTCCGGCGCCGGCCGCAAGCTGCTCGAGAAGACCCTCGGCGTCGCGACCGACGCGCCCATCCCGCGCTACCATTCGAACACCGCACGCAAGCGCCTCGCCGGGCGGGAGCTGCAGGTCGAGGTCCGGCCCACGGCCGAGACGCGTGGCAAGGTGGTGCTGTTCACGACCTGCTATGGCAACCGCAACGAGCCCGACCTGAACACCGATCTCGCGGCGGTGTTCGAGCACAACGGCATCCCGGTGCGGATCGTCTCGCAGGAGAAGTGCTGCGGCATGCCGAAGCTCGAGCTCGGCGACCTCGAGACCGTCGCGCGCCACAAGGAAGCCAATATCCCGGTGCTGAAGCGGGCGATCGACGCGGGCTACGACATCGTCGCGCCGGTTCCTTCCTGCGTGCTGATGTTCAAGCAGGAGCTGCCGCTGATGTTCCCGCAGGATGCCGACGTGCAGGCCGTGAAGGCGCGGATCTTCGATCCGTTCGAATACCTGATGCTGCGCCACAAGGAGGGGCTGCTGGACACCGGCTTCAAGGCGGGGCTCGGCAAGGTCAGCTATCACGTGCCCTGCCACCTGCGGGTGCAGAACATCGGCCTCAAGACCCGCGACCTGCTGAAGCTCGTGCCCGGGACCACGGTCGAGGTCATCGAGCGCTGTTCCGGCCACGACGGTACCTACGCCGTGAAGAAGGAATTCCGGGCGGCGTCGGTCAAGATCGGCAAGCCCGTGATGACACGCGTCGAGAACGCCAAGCCCGACCACTACGCCAGCGACTGCCCGATGGCGGGGCACCAGATCGGCTCCGGCCTCTCCGGCGGGCGCGAGCCCACCCATCCGCTGAAGCTGCTGCGCATCGCCTACGGCCTCTGAACGCATCGCAGGCAACGCCATGCAGAAGCTGAACGCCTCGGATCTCCATTCCCTGGAACAGTACGCGCGCGAGCGTCCCGCGTTCCGCGCCAGGGTGCTGGAGCACAAGAAGCACCGGCAGGTCGCGGTCGGCCCCAACACCACGTGGTGCTTCGAGGACCGGCTGACCATCCGCTACCAGGTGCAGGAGATGCTGCGCGCCGAGCGCATCTTCGAACCCGACGGCATCGCCGCGGAGCTGCAGGCCTACAACCCGCTGATCCCGGATGGTCGCAACTGGAAGGTGACCCTGCTGATCGAGTTTCCGGATCCGCAGATCCGCGGCGCACGGCTCGCGCAGCTCAAGGGCATCGAGGATCGCTGCTGGGTCCAGATCGCGGACTTC
>JADLDF010000124.1 GCA_020846815.1 Gammaproteobacteria bacterium
ACGTCATGGACAACTACAGCCTGCGCGACTTCGTGCCCACGACCATGATGCCGGGCCGCGCGGCCTCGAACCCCGATCGCCGCACCACGGGTGCCAAGGCCGAGGTCGAGCTGGCATTGACCGCGGCACTCACCGGCACTTTCGGCTTCGAGCGGCAGGAGAACGTCCACGCCCTGCGTTCGACCCTGAACGAGACGGCGATGCCGTACGAGGCGATGGCGCGGATCGAAGACGGCCGCTTCCGCAGCGACAGCCTGTACGGCGAGCTCTCCTGGCGCCTCGCCGAACGCCACAAAATCATCGGTGGGCTGCGGCTCGACGACTGGATGGCGCGCGACCGACGCGCGACCCTGAGTCTCGGCATGACGAACGCTGCGAACCCCACGGCCGGCGCGCGGCGCGACGAACGGCTCGGCGGTGGGTTCCTGCGCTACGAGGGCGCGCTGGCCGAGCGGCCGGTGACGGCCTACGTCGGCGTCGGCCACGTCGAGCGCTTTCCCGACTACTGGGAGCTGCTGGCGAGCGGCCGCGAGGCGCTCGACAGCCTCAGCGCTTTCGGCACGCGCCCCGAGCAGACCACGCAACTCGACACCGGACTGCTGTGGCAGGCGAGCCGGCTGTCGGTCTCGCTGTCGGCGTTCGTCAGCGAGGTCGACGACTACATTCTGCTGCAGAACGGCCACCGCAAGGGCATGCGCAGCACGACCGTGGTCCGCAATGTCGATGCGCGCACCTGGGGCGCCGAGATCGATGCCGGCCTGCGGCTCGGTGACGCCTGGAAGCTCGGCGGCTCGCTCGCCTGGACGCGCGGCGAGAATCGCAGCGACGGCACGCCGCTGGCGCAGATGCCGCCGCTCGAGGCGCGGCTGACCCTCGGCTACGAGCGCGCGGCCTGGAGCGCGGGTGCGCTGCTGCGCGTGGTCGCCTCGCAGGATCGCTACGTCGTCGGCCAGGGCAATGTCGTCGGCCAGGACATCGGCCCGACCGGCGGCTTTGCCTTGCTGTCGGTGAACGCCGGATGGCGGGCGCGCGACGGCTTGCTGATCGCCGTCGGCATCGACAACCTGTTCGACCGCGAGTACGCCGAGCACCTGAGTCGCGCCGGGGCGATGATCGCGGGCTTCACGCAGACTGCACGCGTGAACGAGCCGGGGCGTACGCTGTGGCTCAAGGCCAGTGCCGGCAGCCGCTAGCCCCACGATTTCCAATCAGATCACGAGGAGCAGACGTGTTACACCCATCTCAAGTCCATTCCGGCCGATCCCTGTGGCATTGCCGGCCGACCTTCGCGGCATCGCTGGCCGTGCTCGGCTGCTTGCTGGCGCTGGGGTCGAACCTGTCCGTCGGTCGCGACCACCAGGGCGGGGCGCTGAAGGTCGAAAACCCCTGGTCGCGTGCGACTGCGCCCGGTGCGTCGGTCGGCGCCGGCTTTCTGGTGATCACGAACCCGGGCAAGGCTGACGAGCTGGTGTCGGGCAGCTCGCCGGTCGCCGAGCGCGTCGAGCTGCATTCGAGCCGTCTGGAAGGCGGGATCATGAAGATGCGCAAGCTGGAGCGACTCGAGATCCCGGCGGGCGGCGTCGTGCGACTGGAGCCGGGCGCGCTGCACCTCATGCTGGTCGGCCTCAGGCAGCCCCTGGTCGAGGGCACCACAGTGCCGTTGACGCTGCGGTTCGGCAGCGCTGGCGAGCTGACGGTCCAGCTCAAGGTCGAGGCCATCGGCGCACAAGGCACGGGTGCACAAGGCAAGGGCGCGCCGGCCAAGGCCATGGATCATTCACATCACTGATGCACCTGGGCCGCTTGCGATGCTGATCGAGAGCGGCCTGCTGTCCGTTCCGGTGGTCGTCGGCGCCAGCCTCCTCGCTGCACTGACCTGCGGGTTCTCGCTGACCCTGCGTCCCTGGCGCGGCTGGCTCGAGGACGGCGAGCGCCGCGCGGTGTGGGCTGCCAGCCTCGTGCTGCTCGGCGCCGTCTGGTCGTTGCGCGCCGGTTTCGTGCCGGGGCAGTCGTTGCGTTTCCTGCTCGTGACCGCATCCGTGTTGCTGCACGGCCGGGCGCTGACGATCCTCGGCGCGGCACTGGTTCTCGTGGCGCTCTCGCTGGTCGGGGTTGCCGACTGGGTCAGCTTCGGGCCGAACCTGCTGTGCACAGCGGTGGTGCCGGCATTGTTCGCGGGTCGCCTGCACGAGATCGTGCATCGCCGGCTGCCGCACAACTACTTCGTCTACTTCTTCCTCAGCGTCTTCCTCGGCTCCGCGCTGGCCTGGAACGTCGCGGCCCTGGCCCGCGGACTCCTGCTGCTGCTGTCGGACCAGCCATCGACGAGCGCCGACAGCGGCGAGGACCTGCTCGCCTTGCTGCCGTTGATGAGCTTCGGCGAGGCGTTCATCAACGGCTTGCTGGTCGCCACCGCCGCCGTGTACCGCCCGCGATGGGTCATGAGTTTCGACGCCGGCACGTATTTCGCGAGGCGCTGAGGGCCAGCTGCGATCGAGTGCCCGCGCCTTGTCGCGTGGCCGGTCGCGGATCGGCCACGGAGCGGGCAGTGGTCACGCAATGTCTGCGGCCGCAGCCGGGCGCAGGTATCGTTATATCCAATAATATACAACGCAAGTCCGTTGCCGCCCAGGCCCATCGGCGGCTCACGACGATTCACGGAGGAAGCATCGATGCGCAGGTCAGCGGGCGTCCGCATGGTGTCGTACATGACGATATTGATTGGCAGCGGCGCCGCCGGTGCCGTCGAGCCGCAACGCAGCGAAGACGGCGTCTTCACGCTGGGCCAGATCACGGTCACGGCGCCGCGCATCCGCGACAGCGCCAGCGACTCGGCGATCGGCAAGGATGAAATCTGGCGCTTCGACACCAACTCCCTGGACCAGGTGGTGAAGCTGGTGCCGGGCGTCACGGCGACGCAGGAGGGCAACGGCCGTCGCAACGAGCGCGACATCCTTGTGCGTGGCTTCGGGCGGTTGCAGGTGCCGCTGACCATCGATGGCGTGCGGGTCTACCTGCCGGCGGACAATCGGCTCGACTTCGGCCGTTTCCTCACGCCGGACCTGGCCGAAATCCAGATCCAGAAGGGCTACGTCCCGGTCACCAACGGCCCGGGCGGCCTCGGCGGTGCAATCAACCTGGTGACCCGCAAGCCGACCCGGCCGTTCGAGTCGGAAGTGCAACTCGGCACCATGCTGGGCCGTGATGCAGGCTACGACGGCTGGAGCGGCTATGCGCGGGTCGGCACACGGACCGAACGCTTCTACGCCCAGATCAGCGGCACCTATCTCGATCGCGATTCCTGGACGCTGTCCGGCGACTTCCGCCCGACGGCGATGGAGGACGGTGGCGAGCGCAACCGCTCGGCCAATCGCGACTCGCGCCTCAACGTCAAGTTCGGCTTCGTGCCGAACGAGACCGACGAGTACTCGCTGAGCTACACGAAACAGGAGGGCAGCAAGGAGGCGCCGCTGCACGTCAACAACAGCCCGCCCGTACCGCCGAACAGCTACTGGACCTGGCCGCAGTGGGACATCGACAACCTGTACTGGCTTTCCAGCACGGAATTCGGTGAGCGCACCTACCTGAAGACGCGACTC
This sequence comes from Gammaproteobacteria bacterium, assembly GCA_020846815.1. Next base: position 3,600 of record JADLDF010000124.1, read on the forward strand.
TTCTACAACACGTTCGACAATGCGCTGTATGCCTGGGACGATCGCAACTACACCACCCAGTCGTTGAATGGCCGCTTCCAGAGCATCTATGACGATGATGGCTATGGCGGCAGCGTCGAGGTCGGCCTGCCATTGCTGCCGAGCAGCGTAACCCGCCTGACGGCGCACTACCGCCGCGACCGGCACGTCGAGTTCAACATCAACCGCCCGACCAGCGCCACGTTCCGCAATACCGAACCGCGCCAGACGACGCGCGAGGAGACCTGGTCGCTTGCGGCCGAGAACAGCTACGCGGCGAGCGATGCGCTGGAGATCCGCGCCGGCATCAGCTACGACAGCAACGAGATCCTGGTCGCCGAGGAGTTCAACGCGACGCGTGGGCTCTATCAAAATCCGACCGGTGGCAGCCATTCGCTGAACGGTCAGGCGGCCGTCACCTGGCGCTATGCCGATGACGCCAGCCTTGGCGCCAGCGTGTCGTCGCGGGCCCGCGTTCCGACCCTGTTCGAGCGCTACAGCACGCGCTTCGGCACGGCCGTGCCCAATCCCGCGCTCGAATCCGAGCGCGCGACCAGCCTGGAGCTGAGCTGGGAGCGGCACTTCGACGCGAGCCGACGCCTGTCGGTCGCGGTGTTCTACGCCGATGTCACCGACATGATCCAGACCGTGGTCGTGGCACCTCCGCCGAACCAGCTCACGCAGGCACAGAACGTCGGCGACGGCGAGAACTACGGCCTCGAACTCGCCGGCGAAGCGCGCATCGGCGAGCGTCTGACCGTCGGCGGCAACTACACCTGGCTGGAACGGCGCATTGCCGATCCGCTGCAGCCGGGACTGCGGCCGCTCGGCACGCCGACCCACCAGGGCCTGCTGTTTGCGGCCTGGGAGGCGCCCTTCGGCCTGTCGCTCATGCCGAGCGTGGAGTTCGCCGACAGCCGCTGGAGCGATGTGACCGGCGGCGGCTACCGCGAACTCGGCGCCTACACGCTGATCAACCTGCAGCTCCAGTACCGCGCTGGCGAACGCTTCGTGGCCGCGATCGGTGGACGCAACCTGCTCGATCGCAACTACACGCTCGCCGATGGCCTGCCGGAACCGGGCCGCACGTTGTTCGCCAAGCTGCAGTTTGCGTTCTAGCCGGCGACCGGCCCGTCACGACGAGCCGGCCGGTCATAGCGAGCCGAGGAATGCGAGCAGTTCGTCGCGCGAGCGCGCATCCAGTGCGGCAAAGCGCGCGGCGGCGTGCTGCGCCTCGCCGCCATGCCACAGGATCGCCTCGGTCGGCGTGCGGGCGCGGCCATCGTGCAGGTAGGCAATGCGCCGGCTGACATGTCCGGTCAGTCCGAGACCCCAGAGCGCTGCCGTGCGCCACTCGCGACCGGTGGCCGCGCCGTCGGGCCGCCCATCGGCGAGACCCTCGCCGAGGTCGTGCAGCAGCAGGTCGGTGAACGGATGGATGGTCTGCCGCGACAGCATCGGTGCGCCGGCCACATCGCCGGTACGCAGCGTTGCGCGATGGCAACCCTCGCAGCCGAGCGCGAGGAAGTGCGCCGCGCCGGCCCGGGCAGCGGCCGAGTCAACGCCGCTGCGGGTGGGTACGCCGGCGAAGCGCTGGAAGGCGACGATCGCGGCGAGGTCGGTGTCGCTCAGCTCGGTCGCTGCGGCACCGGTCTGCGGCGCGGGCAGGCCGCGGCCTGCGCGATCGTCCACCGGGCGCAGTGCCGACGTCACTCCCATCTCGTTGGCGAGCGCGCTCGCGATCTGGTCTTCGAGCGTGGCCTGGTTCGCCTTCCAGCCGAAGCGCCCGAGCCGGCGTCGGCCGGCGTTGTCGCGCCATTCGTTGGCGCGGCCGGAGATGCCGTCGCCATCACGGTCGAACGGATCCACGCGTTCCTGGATCTGCTTTTCCGGCACCG
>JADLDF010000125.1 GCA_020846815.1 Gammaproteobacteria bacterium
ACAACTGGGTCATGGGCAACCGTCCGCCCGCCTTCGACATCCTCTACTGGAACGCCGACAACACGCGCCTGCCCGCCGAGTTCCACGCCGACCTGCTGCGCATGTTCATGGAGAACCCGCTGCGCCACCGCGGCCGGCTCGAGGTGCTCGGCACGCCGGTCGACATGTCGCGCGTGCGCATCCCGTTCTACGTCGTGGCGGGCATCACGGACCACATCACGCCCTGGGAGGCCTGCTACGCGACGCGCTCGATCGTCGCCGGGCCGCTCACCTTCGTGCTCTCCTCCAGCGGCCACATCCAGAGCGTCGTGAATCCGCCGGGCAATCCAAAGGCGAAGTACCACCTCAATCCGGACCTGTCGCTGCCGCCGCAGCAGTGGCTGGAGAAGGCCAGCACCCATGACGGCAGCTGGTGGGACCACTGGCGCGACTGGCTGCGGGAGCACTCGGGCGGCGAACGACCCGCGCCGGCGCAGCTCGGCAGCGCGACCCACCCGGCCGGCGACCCGGCGCCCGGCCGCTACGTGCATCAGCGCTGACGTACGGGGCGCGCGCCGATGCCAAGACCCGAGCCGCAGGCCGACCGTCCCCGCCCGCTCGTCGAATTCGTCGAGGTCGAGGGCATCCGGCTGCGCGTCGCGATCCAGCGCGGCGCCGGCGGCGGCACGCCGCTGCTGATCTTCAACGGCATCGGCGCGAACTTCGAGCTGGTGTTCCCGTTCATGGCCGCGATGGGCGGCATCGAGATCCTGATCTTCGACGTGCCAGGCATCGGCTGCTCCGAGATGTCGTGGCGGCCGCGACGCTTCTCGGGACTGGCGCGCCTGAGCGCGAAGCTGCTCGACCAGTTGGGCTACCCCGAAGTGGACATCGCCGGCGTGTCCTGGGGCGGGGCGCTCGCCCAGCAGTTCGCGCGCCAGTTCCCGAAGCGCTGCCGCCGGCTGGTGCTCGCCGCCACGTCACCGGGCGTGGTCATGGTGCCGGGACGCCCGCGGGCGCTGCGCAAGATGGTCACGCCGCAGCGCTACCTGTCGCCGACCTATCTGCAGCACAACGCCGGCGCCATCTACGGCGGCGAGGCCGAACGCGACCCGGGAATCATCGTCGAGCACGCTGCGCGGATCATCGCGCCGCGCGTCATGGGCTATCTCTATCAGCTCGGCGCCGGTTTCGGCTGGACCAGCATCCACTGGCTGCACCGGCTGAGGCAGCCGACGCTGATCCTGGCCGGTGCCGAGGATCCGCTGGTGCCGGTCGCGAACGCGCGGATCCTCGCGCTGCTGGTGCCGAACAACAGGCTGTTCGTCGTCCCGGGCGGCGGCCATCTCTTCATGCTCCACTCGATCGACCGGGTCGTGCCCGTGATCCGCGACTTCCTGCAGTCGCCCGAACCGGTCTGTCTGCGTGGCTGAACGAAGGCCATCCGGCACCGGGATCGACCCTCGGCCTGGCCCTGCTCGCCGGCCCGTCGGCAGCGGCCGGCCCGACGAGCCGGTGGCAGCCGGTATTGACGCTGCACCGCAGCAGGTTATGATGCATCGCACCAATTGCTGCAATGCACCATTCTTCAGGAGTCCGACATGAGCCTGTCCGAAAGAGTCTTCGAATCGACCGGTGACATCCGCGAGCAGGCCGGGGCCTACGCCGCCCGCGCGGCGGTACTGGCGCGTGCCGGTGCTGCCACAGCCGCCGGTCGGATGGCCGCGGCACGCGCCCCGGTCGACCTGCTGACCGAGGCATCCCAGAAGCTCAACACCCTCGCCTGCGAGTGCCTGTCGAAGCTGCTCGCCCGGCAGGGCGCCGTGCTCAAGGGCACGCTGCTCGAAGGCGAACGGCGCCTGCAGCGCCTCGCAGGCGCCACCAGCCTGCAGCAGGCGCTGGCCGCTCAGGCCCTGGACCTGGGCCGGATTCCCGACTCCGTTGCCCGCAACGTGCGCGAAACCTGGGTCATCCTCGCCGATACGGGCCGCGAAGTATCACGCCTTGCGACCACGACCTACGCCGGCCTCGCGCAGGGCGCCACGACCACGCGCAGTGGACGCCCCGTCCGGCGCAGCCAGGCCGCAACCGGTCACCGGCCCGCCAAGCGCCGCCGCCGCCCGCCGGTCTGAGCCTCGCCCGCGAGCGGTGCCCCGGCCCGCGGGACGGGCACCGCCTCACCGCGGATCGCGGCTGAGAGCTCCATCATGCGGACCACCGGGAGCGGGCCGCTATACTTGGCTGATACTTCGATGAAGATCGGGCACCGGCTCCTGGCGGTAGGGTGCCCTTTTCCGATTTGCCGTGGCGCCCCGGGCCCGGCGGATCCAAGAAGCAGGATACCCAATGGCCACAGCTCCGCAGACTTTCCTCCCCCTTGTGCAGATTTCCCGTCCCGTCGCCGAATGGGTCGAGTCGATCCAGGCCCTGACCCGGCCGCAGGCGGTGCACTGGTGCGAAGGCTCCGACGCCGAATACCGCTCGCTGATCGATCAGCTCGCCGCCAGCGGTGAACTGCAGAAGCTGAACCCCGAGACCTTCCCGAACTGCTACCTCGCCCGCTCCAACCCGTCCGACGTGGCGCGCGTCGAGCACCTGACCTTCGTCTGCACCTCGAACCGCGAAGATGCGGGTCCGAACAACAACTGGATGGCGCCGACCGAAGCCCATGCCAAGATGCGCAGTCTCTTCGAAGGCTGCATGCAGGGCCGCACGCTGTACGTGATCCCGTACTGCATGGGCCCGATCGACTCGCCCTATTCGCGCTGCGGCGTCGAGATCACCGACAGCGCCTACGTCGCGATCAACATGATCCTGATGACGCGCGTCGGCCGCGCGGCGCTGGAGCGCATCCATCGCGACGGCGACCGCTTCGTCAAGGGCCTGCACTCCATCGGCGAGCTCGACCCGAACCGCCGCTTCATCATGCATTTCCCCGAGGAGCTCGCGATCGAGAGCTTCGGCAGCGGCTACGGCGGCAATGCGCTGCTCGGCAAGAAATGCCACGCGCTGCGCATCGCCAGCTACCAGGCGCGCAGCGAGGGCTGGCTCGCCGAGCACATGCTGATCGTCGGCCTGCAGAGCCCGAAGGGCGAAACCCACTACGTCGCGGCGGCGTTTCCGTCGGCCTGCGGCAAGACCAATCTCGCGATGCTGATCCCGCCCGAGTCGATGCCGGGCTGGAAGGTGTTCACGGTCGGCGACGACATCGCCTGGCTGCATCCGGGGCCCGACGGCCGCCTGTACGCGATCAATCCCGAGGCCGGTTATTTCGGCGTGGTGCCGGGCACGAACCCGAGCACGAACCGCAACGCCTACGAGATGATCAAGCGCGACACGCTGTTCACCAACGTCGCGCTGACCGCGGACAAGGATCCCTGGTGGGAAGGCCTCGAGTCCGGCACGCCGGTGACCGACTGGCAGGGTCGCCCGTACGATCCGAAGAACGGTCCGGCGGCTCATCCGAATTCGCGCTTCACCGTATCGGCGAAGCGCAACCCCGGGTACTCGCCCGAGGCCGACAGCCCGCGCGGCGTGCCGATCTCGGCGATCATCTTCGGCGGCCGCCGCCGCGGCGTCGCGCCGCTGGTCTACGAAGCACGCGACTGGGCACACGGCGTGCTGGTCGGCGCGTCGGTCGCGTCGGAGACCACGGCCGCGGCCACGGGCCAGGCCGGCGTGCTGCGCCGCGACCCGATGGCGATGAAGCCCTTCTGCGGCTACAACTTCGCCGACTACTGGAGCCACTGGCTCGAAATCGGCAAGAAGCTCAAGGCTCCGCCCAAGCTCTACCACGTCAACTGGTTCCGTCGCGATGCGCAGAACAAGTTCCTGTGGCCGGGCTACGGCGAGAACCTGCGCGTGCTCGCCTGGATCCTCGAGCGCTGCGCCGGCCGCGGCGGCGCGGTCGAGAC
>JADLDF010000126.1 GCA_020846815.1 Gammaproteobacteria bacterium
CGACCAGCGAATGGATGGAGCCGACGTGCACGATGCGGCCATGGCCTTGCCCGCGCATGCCCGGCAGCACGGCGGCGGAGGTGATCGCGGCGCCGGTCAGCATCACGTCGATCAGCAGGCGGAAGCGCGCGAGCTCGAAGCTCTCGAGCGGCGCGACGTGCTGCAGCCCGGCGGCATTCGCCAGCAGCGTGACCGGAGCGGGCAGCGCTGCGACCGCCGCGGCGACGCTGGCCGCGTCGGTGACGTCGACGCGATGCGCGCTCGCGACACCGCCAGCGGCGCGGATCGCTGCGGCGGTCGCCGCGGTGGCGGCGGCATCGAGGTCGGTGACCGCGACCTGCCAGCCGGCGGCGGCGAGCTGCAGCGCGACGCCGTGGCCGATGCCGCTCGCGGCACCGGTGACCAGGGCGATCCGGTCCGTGCGCGTCGCTGCATTCATCAGCGGGGCTTGCGCGCCGCGCGCGCTGGAGCAGCGGAAGCGCGGCCGGCGGTGGCCGCCGGCAGGCGTGCCGCCGGGGAGGGCGGCCGCGCGGCAGGAACCGGCTTGGCGGCAGGCGCGGAGCGGCGGGCCAGGCTCTGCGCGCAGAGTGCGCGGAAGCCGGCGGCGACGAACGGCACGAGACGCTCGTGGACGCTGTCGAGGTCCGTCGAGCGGCACAGGCCGCCCGAGAGGTTGTCGATGCGGCCGGTCTCGGCGAAGGTCAGGGTCAGCGCGCCGGACAGGAAATGATAGCTCCAGTAGACGTCGCGCGGGTCGCAGTCGGGAAGGATCCGGCGCAGCGTGTCGACGAACACGCGCACGACCGGGTCGAAGTACTTGGTCATGATCACGCCGCCGAACTCGTTCGAGTTGTTGACCTGCGCGACCAGTGCGAAGTAGGCCTTCCAGCCCGGGCCGCCGCGCTCCGAGCGGTTCAGCAACGGGTGCGTGAACGCGTCGATGACTTCGTCGAGGCTGGGCAGGCCGGGTTTCGCCTTCTCGATGCAGGCCTCGAGCAGCCGCATGCGCTCGGCATTGAGGATCTCGGAGCGGCGCGTCAGCACGCTGTCGAGCAGCGCCTGCTTGCCACCGAAGTGGTAGTTGACCAGCGCGACGTCGACGCCGGCGTCCTGGGTGATGTCGCGTACCGAGACGCCGTGGAAGCCGCGGCGGGCGAACAGCTTTTCGGCGGCGTCTAGGATCCGCTCGCGGGTCGGGCGGCCGCGCGCGGGCCGCGGGCCGCGAGGCTTGGCGGGCGGAGTTTTTTGCGCTGCAACGGAAGGGGGCATGGAGCGAAGCATGCCGCGTAGGTTGCCTGCGCGCAACGCGGGGTGGCTTGATTTTTCAACGGGCGTTGAATTAGATTTCAGCGATCGTTGAAATTGAGGGGTTATCACGATGTACTTTTCCGTCCGCCGCGCGGTCCGCCGCGCCATCGCCCGGACCACGCTGGCATCCGCCGCCGCCGCACTGCTGGCCCCGGCTGCGACGCTGGCGCCCGCGCCGGCCCGCGCTCAGGGCGCCGCGGAGCCGGTGATGGAGGAGGTCACCGTCACCGCCCGCCGCCGCGAGGAGTCGTTGCAGGACGTGCCGATCGCGGTCTCGTCGTTCTCGGGCGCCGCGCTCGAGGCCATCGGCGCCGAGGACCTGACCTACCTCTCGCAGGAGACGCCGAACGTCACGCTCGAGAACTCGCGCGCCACCAACTCGACGCTGACCGCGTTCATCCGCGGCGTCGGCCAGCAGGATCCGGTCGCCGGCTTCGAGCAGGGCGTCGGCATCTATCTCGACGACGTCTATCTGAACCGTCCGCAGGCCGCGATCCTCGACGTCTACGACGTCGAGCGCATCGAGGTGCTGCGCGGGCCGCAGGGCACGCTCTACGGCCGCAACACCATCGGCGGCGCGGTCAAGTACGTGACCCGGCGCCTGGACGCCGACCAGGCGACGCTGAAGGCGCGCGTCTCGCTCGGTAGCTACAGCCAGGTGGACGGCGTGCTGTCCGGTTCGGTGCCGCTGTCCGACACCTTGCGCCTCGGTGGCGCGGTTGCGAGCTTCAACCGCGACGGCTTCGGCGAGAACCTCACCACCGGCGACGAGAACTACGACAAGAAGGTGCTGGCGTTGCGCGCCTCGCTGGAGTGGCAGCCGGTCGAGAACGTGATCGTGCGTCTCTCGGGCGACTACACCGACGACGACTCCGCGCCGCGCCAGGGCTATCGGCTGCTGCCGACGGTCTCCACCGCGCAGCGCGCGCTGCTCGACGACGACTACGACACGACCGCGGGCGCGACGCTGACCATGCCGCTGAAGGACAACAGTGTGGTTGCCAAGGGCGGCCTGCTGAACGTCGAGTGGTCGCCGTCCGATGCCTGGACCTTCAAGTCGGTGACGGCCTATCGCGAGGACGAGTCGAGATCGCCGATCGACTTCGACTCGACGCCGGCGCGCTCGTTCGATGCGCCGGTGGTCTACACCAACGAGCAGACCAGCCAGGAATTCCAGCTCATCCATTCCCGGGACCGGCTCACCGTCGTCGGCGGTGCCTATTATCTCGATGCCAACGCCTACAACGTGTTCGACGTGGTGTTCAACACCGTCACGCAGCTCACGGTCGGCGACGTCGACACCAAGACCTGGGCCGTGTTCGGCGAGGCCACGTTCGACCTCTCCGACCAGTGGAGCCTCACGGTCGGTGGACGCTACACCGACGATCAGCGCCGCTCGCGCGTGATCCGCGACAACTTCCTCGGCGTGAACTCGCCATTCTTCGGCAATGCCGCGGCCGTCAGCATCACGGTGCCGGTCGCGGTCGGCGGCGTGCAGGTCGTGCCGCAGTTCACGGGTTCGCGCACAGACACCGATTTCACGCCGCGCGCGATCATCGCCTGGCAGCCGAACGCCGGCCTGAACCTCTACGCCTCGTACTCCGAGGGGTTCAAGGGTGGCGGCTTCGACCCGCGTGGCAATTTCGCCAATGCCGCCGTGCGCCAGGGCTTCCTGCCCGAGACCGTGGAATCCTACGAGCTCGGCGCCAAGGCCAGGTTCCTCGACGGGCGGGCCACGCTGAACACGGCCGTGTTCTTCATGGACTATTCCGACGTGCAGATCCCCGGCTCGCTGGTGATCCCGGGCCCGCCGGTCTCCTTCGTCGGTACGGTCACCAACGCCGGTGCGGCCGAGATGAAGGGCGTCGAGCTCGAGAGCGCGTTCCAGCTCACCGACGCGCTGTCGGCGAAGCTTGCGTTCGGCTACATCGACGCCGAGTACACGGAGTTCCTGGTCAACGGCGTCGACGTCTCGGCGCAGCGCGATGTGCAGAACACGCCCGACTGGACCGGCAATGCCAGCCTGACTTACGGCGTGCCGCTCGCCTCGGGGCGGCTCGGGTTCACGGCCTCGGCCTCGTACCGCGGTGCGACCCAGCAGTTCGAGATCCCGATCCCGCTGCTCGACCAGGCGGCCTACTGGCTGTACGACGCTTCGGTCACCTGGAGCTCGGACGACGAGCGCTGGCAGCTCGGCCTGCACGGCCGCAACCTCTCGGACGAGCGCTACGTGACCTCGGGCTACAACTTCCCGGGCGCGGCCACGGACAACTCGGTGCTGGCGTTCTACGGCAATCCGCGCACGGTCACGCTGACGGCGACCTATCGCTTCGACTGAGCGGTGCGATGCCGCGCCCGAGCGGTGGCGTGGTGCCGATCCGGAGGATCCGCATGAACGGAGCGTACGACGCCTCGTCGCTGCTGCTGCCCGAGCTCATCGCCCACCACGGCCGGTGGCGCGCGGGCCGCACGGCGCTGATCTGCGGCGCGCAGCGCCGCAGCTGGGCGCAGTTCGACGCCGCGACCTGCCGCGTCGCCAACGGCCTCGCGGCGCTCGGCCTCGCACCGGGTGCGCGTCTCGCCGTGCTGATGTCGAACTCGCTCGAGATGGTCGAGCTGCTGTTCGGTGCGGGCCGGGCCGGCATCTCGGTCGTGCCGATCAACGTCTCGATCAGCGACGCGGCGGTCGCCGCGCTGCTCGAGGACTGCGGTGCCGCGGCCGTGGCGGCCTCTGGCGAGCACTGCGCGCGCATCGATGCGATCGCCGCCGCGCGCGCGGACGGCGCGGGCTGGCCGCGACTCGGAGTCGACGTGCCCGCCGGGCGCGGCTGGATCGAGCTGCCGGCCTGGCGGGACGGACAGCCGGCCACGCCGCCGCGGTGGCGCGCCGGCACCGCCGACGAGTGCAACGTGATCTACAGCTCCGGCACGACCGGGCTGCCCAAGGGCATCGTGCACACTCACGGCTGCCGGCTCGCCTGGGCGACCGATCTCGCTCTCGCGCTGCGCTATCACTCGGGCGCGGTCGCGGTCTGCTCGGTGGGCCTGTACTCCAACATCATGTGGGCCTCGGTGCTCGCGACGCTGCGCGTCGGCGGCACGATCGTGGTGCTGCCGGCGTTCTCGCCCGCGGCGCTGCTCGAGGCGATCGAGCGGCACCGCGTCTCGCACGGCGCGTTCGTGCCCGTGCAGCTGCAGCGGCTGCTCGAGGTGGACCTCGCGGGACGCGATCTCGGCTCGCTCGAGACGCTGATGTGCTGCGGCTCGCCGCTGCCGCTGGCGATCAAGCGCGCCGTGCCGCGCGTGCTCGGCTGTGACCTCATCGAGCTCTACGGGCTGACCGAGGGCCTGGTCACGACGCTCGAGCCCGAGGACTTCGAGCGCCGCATCGAATCGGTGGGCCGGCCGATCCCCGGGCAGCGGCTCTTGCTGCTCGGTGCCGACGATCGCCCGGTCGCGCCGGGCGAGGCGGGCGAGATCGTCGGCCTCGGCCGCCTGACGATGACGGGGTATCTCGACCGGCCGGAGGCCACGGCCGAAGCCACCTGGACCGACGAGTCGGGGCGGCGCTGGCTGCGCACCGGCGACATCGGACGTCTCGACGAGGAAGGCTTCCTGTACCTCGTCGACCGCAAGAAGGACATGATCCTCTCGGGCGGCCAGAACGTGTATCCGGCGGACCTCGAGGCCGTGCTCGCGGCACATCCGCAGGTGGCCGAAGTGGCCGTCATAGGCATTCCCGACGAGCGCTGGGGCGAGACGCCGCTGGCGCTGGTCGTGCCGCGGCCGCCGGCGCCCGAGGTTGCGTCCGAGGCCGGGCGCGAGGCCGAGGCGCTGCGCCTCTGGGCCAACGAGCGGCTCGGCCGCCAGCAGCGCATCGCGGTGCTGCGCTTCGTCGCATCCCTGCCGCGCAATGCCAACGGTAAGATCCTGAAGCGGGAACTGCGCAAGGTGCACGCGCCATGAACGACACGCCTGCCTGCGTCGAGCACTTCGTCACGCTGCGCGACGGCCTGAAGATGTACTGCCGCGAGTACGGCGCGGCGAACCGCGCGCAGCCGGCGGTGCTCTGCCTGCCGGGGCTGACGCGCAACTCGCGCGACTTCGAGTCGCTCGCCCGCGATCTCGCCGACCGCTGGCGCGTGCTGACGCCGGATCTGCGCGGCCGCGGCCGTTCCGACCACGACCCGAACTGGCGGCAGTATCAGCCGCCGACCTACGTCGCGGACGTCGGCGAGCTGCTGCTGCAGCGCGGCGAGCCGCGCGTCGTCGTCATCGGCACCTCGCTCGGCGGACTGATCGGCATGCTGATGGCGGCGCTGAACCCGGCGGCGCTCGCCGCTCTGGTGCTGAACGACGTCGGTCCGCAGATCGACCCCGCCGGCCTCGCGCGCATCGCGAGCTATGTCGGCAAGCTGCCGCCGGTGGAGAGCTGGGAGGAAGCGGCCGCGCAGGCACGGCGGGTCAACGGTGTCGCGCTGCCCGACTACACCGACGCGGACTGGATGCGCTTCGCGCGGGCGACTTATCGCGACGACGGCCACGGACGCCCCGTACTCGACATGGATCCCCGCATCGGTGACGCGATGCGCGAGGCACCCTCCGGTGCTGCGCCCGACCTCTGGCCGCTGTTCGGCATGCTGGCGAGAGTGCCGACTCTCGCGATCCGCGGCGCGAGCTCCGACATCCTCTCGGCCGCGACGCTGGCGCGCATGGTGCAGACGAAGCCGGACCTGCGCACGCTGCTCGTGCCAAACCGCGGTCATGCGCCGACGCTGGACGAGCCGGTCTGCCTTGCGGCGATCCGCAGCTTCCTGGAATCGATCGCTTGAAAGCTGCCGCGACCGCGGGTGCCACGCTCGCGGCCTGCATGCTGTGCGCTACCGGCGCCGCAGCGGGGCTCGCGGCGCAGGCGCAGGTCGCGGACGCGAGCACCGTCACGCCGCTGTCGCGCCGCCTGGTCGATGGACGTGACGACGACCTGCTGACGGCCGGTCTGGGGCTCGAGGGACTGCGCGCCGCGACGCCGCCGGGCTTTGCCGATGCACTGCATCCGACGCCGGTGGAACTGCGCCGCCGCGCCGTGTACTTCGCCTGGCGTGGGCTCGTCGACCTCTCGCCGGATGGTGGCGCGGGCCGCTTTTTCGGGCCGCGCGCGGCGCAGCGGATCGCCGGCATCGAGCGGCTGGGCGCGCTGCGTCTGCCGGGCGCGGCGGGCGTCGATGCCGTGCTGCTGCAGGTGCCCACGGATTTCGACCCGCGCGATCCCTGCCTGATCGTGGTCGCTTCGTCGGGTTCGCGCGGCGTCTTCGGCGCACTGCCGACTGCGGGCGAATGGGGCCTGCGTCACGGCTGCGCGGTCGTCACGACCGACAAAGGCACCGGCAACGGCTTCTTCGATCCGGCGCAGGGCATCGCGATCCGCATCGACGGCGTCGTGACGCGCGATCCTGCCGATCCGCTCGTGGGCTTCCGGCCCGACGCGCCGCCTGTACTTGCGGATGCGTCGGCGAGTACAGCGGGCACCAGTGCCGGTTCCGATGCCGCTGCTTGGAGCAATGCATATGCCGACGCCGACGCCCGTGCTGGTGCCGATGCCAATACCGGCGCCGGCGCCGGCAGCAATGCCGGTAGCGGTTCCGCTACCGGTCTGCCATGGCTGCTGTCGAAGCATGCGCACTCGGGCATCGATCCGCAGCCGCGCTGGGGCGAGCGGCTCATCGCCGCGACGCGCGTCGCCTTCGACTGGTTGAACGAGGAATATCGCGGACGGCTGCCGCGACCGCTCGCACCGGCGAACACGCGGGTCATCGCCGCGGGCATCTCCAACGGTGGCGCGGTCGTGCTGCGTGCGCTGGAGCTGGACCGCGGTCCGCCGCAGGAGCGCTGGTTCGACGGCGCGGTCGTCGCCGAGCCGAATGCGATCGTCGCAGCGGCGCTGCCGCGCCTCGCGCTCGCGGGCACTGGTGGCGCAGCGCCGCGCGAAGTGGCGGTGCGCGGCCTGCTCGACTACGCGACGCTGCACGCGCTGCTGCAGCCCTGCGCGCTGCTCGCGCAGCCCGATCCGGCAGCACCGTTCGCGGCGGCGACCGCGGGCCTGCGTGCCGCCTACGAGGCCTGGTGCGCGGACCTCGCCGCACACGGCGAGCTGCCGGGCGCCGACGTCGCCGCGCAGGCCGCGGCGGCGCGCGCGCGACTGCTCGCGGCCGGCGTCGAGCCCGGTGCGCTGCGTCTCGGTCACGTCAATGTCGCCTCGCAGCTCTGGCTGTCGATCGCGACCACCTACCTGCACGCACACGCTGCGGCGCGGCCCGGCGAGCGCGCCTGCGAGCTCGGCTTCGCGGCGCTCGATGCCGCCGGCCGGCCGCGGGCGCCGTCGGACGAGGAATGGGCGAGCCTCTACAGCGACGGCGTCGGCATCCCGCCGACCGCCGGCATCGGCATCGTGCGCGCCGATGGGCTCGCGGCGAACCAGCCGGCGACGATGCGCTGCCTGCGGGCCTGGGTCGAGGCGGCACTCGCGGCACCCGGAGCACCGGCACCCACGGCCGCCGTCGGCACGGGCCTCGGCGCCGATTTCGCCGAGCGCTTGCGTACCGGTCTCGATGCGATCCAGATGCGTGCCGATCCGGGTGCGCGGCCGGTCATCGTGCTGCACGGCCGGCTCGACGCGCTGATCCCGGTCAATCACAGCTCGCGGCCGTGGTACGTAGCGGCCAAACGGCGCGAGGTGCGTGCCGAGCTGCGTTACTACGAGGTCGAACACGGTCAGCATTTCGATGCCTTCCTCGCGCTGCCGGGCTTTGCGGCGGCGCATCTGCCGATGCAGCCCCATCTGCTGGCGGGCATGGACCTCATGGACGCGCGGCTGCGGCGCGGCAAGGCGCTGCCGCCGAGCCAGGTGCTGCGCTCGCGGCTGCGTGCCGCGCTGCCGGACGGCGGCGTCGCGCCGCTCGAGGCGGCGAACCTCGGCAGCATCCGGCCGCGGCCCTCCGCGGCCGACCGCATCGAGCTGCGCGGCGCAGTGCTGCACGTCCCGGACTGAAGAAGAACGACGGGGGAGATCCATGCTGAGTCTGATCGGCCTGCTGCTGGGCCTTGCGCTGCTGGTGTGGCTGACCATGCGTGGGGTGGAGCTGCTGATCGCGGCGCCGCTGTGTGCGCTGCTGGTCGCGACGAGCTCGGGATTCGCGCCGTTCCCGCAGCTCGCAGCCGAGGGCGCGCCGAGCTATACCGGCGCCTACATGAGTGGCTTCGTCGGCTTCGTGCAGGCCTGGTTCTTCATGTTCCTGCTCGGCTCGCTGTTCGGCAAGGTCATGGAGGCGAGTGGCGCCGCGGACAGCGTCGCGACCTGGATCGTGGCGAAGCTCGGCGCGCGCCATGCGATGGCGGCCGTGGTGCTCGCCTGCGCGGTGCTCACCTACGGCGGCGTCAGCCTGTTCGTGGTCGCATTCTCGGTCTATCCGATGGCGCTCAGCCTGTTCCGCGTCGCCGACCTGCCGCGGCGCTTGATCCCGGCCGCGCTGGCCTTCGGCTCGGTCACATTCACCATGACCTCGGCCGGCTCGCCGGAGATCCAGAACTGGATCCCGACCCGCTTCCTCGGCACGACGCCGTACGCGGCCTGGGAAGTCAGCCTCGTGGTCGCGCTCATGATGGCGCTCTGCGGCTATGCCTGGCTGCAGTGGATGGCGAAGCGTGCCATAGCCTCGGGCGAGCGCTTCGAGTCGCGCTACGACGATCCGCGTGTCGAGGCGCGCGAGCGGCCGGCGATGTGGCGCGGCGTCGTGCCGCTGCTGGCCGTGCTGGTCGTCTCGTTCCTGCTGCACGACCGGCTGGCCGAGTCGGCGCTGATCGTCGCGCTCGGCGCCGGCGTCGGCGCGGCGATCCTGCTGAACCGGCGCTTCCTCGC
>JADLDF010000127.1 GCA_020846815.1 Gammaproteobacteria bacterium
AGAACTTCGAGAACGCCTGGCCGAGCAACGGCCCGGCGAAGCTCAGCCCGCGCGACGACGGCTCGTTCGAGACCATCCCGGCCTTCGGCCTGCCGGCGATCAACACCGCGATCCTGCTGACCTCCGGCGTGACGGTCACGATCGCCCACCACGCCCTGCGCGAGGGCAACCGCAAGATCCTGAACATCTTCCTGGCGCTGACCTTCCTGCTCGGCTTCCTGTTCGTTGGCCTGCAGGCCGAGGAATACATCCACGCCTACACCGAGCTCGGCCTGAAGCTCTCCACCGGCATCTACGGCTCGACGTTCTTCATGCTTACCGGCTTCCACGGCTTCCACGTCACCATCGGCGCGATCATGCTGCTGGTGATCTGGCTGCGCACCATGAACGGCCACTTCACGCCGCAGCGCCACTTCGCGTTCGAAGCGGTCGCCTGGTACTGGCACTTCGTCGACGTGGTCTGGCTCGGACTGTTCGTGTTCGTCTACTGGGTCTGAGAGCGAGACCTGTCTAATGGCAAAAGACGCTGCTCTTCTGGCCTGACGGACTAGCTGAAACGGTCGGGGGCGTGCGAGAGGTGCAGAGCCTCTTGCGCGCGGCTTGCAGCAGGCTAGGGCTGGATGCCGTGCGGCGAGATCAGCCCCATCGCCCAGGCGCTCATCAGCAGGATGAACAGCGCCACCGACAACCCCACGCGCACCGTCAGCGCCCGGACCATCTTGCGCGAGTCACCCTTGCCGCGCGCCAGATGGAACAGCGCGCTGCCGAGGCTCGCGACGATTCCGACCAGCACGCAGACGACGAGGATCTTGAACAGTTCCATGGGCGGGTCGGGCGGCTCGGTCCCGGGACGGGGGTGGACGGGGTCGGTATTATAGGCAGGTGCCGATCCGGATCGCCGTAGGACAGCGAGTGTTCGCGCCCTCATGGCTGATGACGGGCCTGACGGTACTGCTGTGCGTGTCGTTCGTTGCGCTCGGCCGCTGGCAATGGGGCCGCTACGAGATCAAGCGCGAGCTCTGGGCACAGTTCGAGCGTGGTGTTGCACAGCGCGTCGAGCTCGGCTCGCGCTCGACGACCGACCTGCCGCGCTACACGCACGTGCGTCTGGAGGGCCGGTGGCTGCCGCAGCGGCAGTTCCTGCTCGACAACCGCACGCATGCAGGACACGCCGGCTACGAGGTGCTGACGCCGTTCGAGCTGCCCGACGGCAGGCTCGTACTGGTCGATCGCGGCTGGGTGCCGTTCTCGGGCTATCGCGATCGTCTGCCGGACGTCGCCAGCGCCTTCGCGGATCTCGGCTTCGGCCGAGACGGGGCCATGTCCACGTCCGGACCCAGACTGATGGCGATCACCGGCCGGCTCGACGAGCTGCCGAGCGCGGGGCTCGCGGGCGGGCGGGCGCCGCCGGCGACCGAGGGCAGCTGGCCACGGCTGACCTCGTTCCCGACTTGGACCGAGCTCGCGGCGGCGCTCGGTGCGGATCCGCGGCTGGAACGTCGCCTGCTGCTGCTGGATGCCGCCGAGCCGCGAGGCTATCTTCGCGAATGGCGGCCGGGAGGCCGTGGTCCCGAGCAGAACTGGTCGTATGCAATACAGTGGTGGAGCTTCGCGGCGGTGCTGGCGGGTCTCTATTTCGGATTGAACCTGCGGCGGCGCGGCTCAGCGCAGAGGATCGAAGCGGAATGATGACGACGCCGACGGTGGACCTCGACGACGACAAGGCCGCGCAGGCGCGCGGGCGACGGACGCTGCTCGGGCTCGCGGCGCTGTTCTTCGTGCCGCTCGCGCTGTCGTTCTGGCTGTACTACGCCGGCGGCTGGCGGCCTTCGAGCACGACCAACAAGGGCGAGCTGATCACGCCGGCGCGGCTGCTCGAGAACGTGCCGTTCACGCTGCCCGACGGCACGACCTCGGCCCGCGCCGACCTGCTCAGGAACAAGTGGACGCTGCTCTACGTCGGCGTCGGCCGCTGCGCCGAGGATTGTCGCCAGGCGCTCTGGACGATGCGCCAGACCCGCCAGCTGCTCGCCGTCGACATGGACCGGGTACAGCGCGTGCTCATCGCGCGCAGCGACTGCTGCGACATGGACTTCCTGTCGCAGGAACATCCCGGCCTGGAGGTCGTGCGTGCCGACGATCCGTCGACGCACGACTTCTTCGCGCAGTTCCCGCCGCAGGATCCCGCGCACAGCATCTACATCGTCGACCCGCTCGGCAACCTGATGATGCGCTTCGATGCGCGCCAGAACCCGAAGGGTCTCCTGTCGGACATGAAGAAGCTGCTGAAGCTCTCGCACATCGGCTGACGCCGGCCCCTCACGCCCGCCGTCGCCACAGGTACGCACCCACGCACGCAGGCACGCACCGCCATGAACGCCACTCGAACCGAGACTCTCACCCCCGTTCCCACCGCTCTGCCCGTCGCCGCGATCGTGCGCCGGCTGGCGTTGTTCGGCGTCGCCCTGTGTCTGACGGTCGTCGTGCTCGGCGCCTGGGTGCGCCTCACCGACGCCGGCCTCGGCTGTCCCGACTGGCCCACCTGCTACGGCCACGTCACACCCTCGGGTGCGATGCAGAACCCCGGCCAGATCGAGTCGTATTCGCCCGGCTGGGCCTTCGATTCGGGCAAGGCCTGGCGCGAAATGATCCACCGCTACGCGGCGACCACGCTCGGCTTCGTGATCGTGCTGATCACCGCGATCGCAATCGTCTACCGGCGGCAGAAACCGGTGAGCCTGCCGTTCGTGCTGGCGCTGCTCACGACCGTGGTGCTGCAAGGCATCCTGGGTGCGCTCACGGTCTGGTGGCTGGTGAAGCCGCTGGTCGTGGTGCTGCACCTGATCGGCGGCCTGGCGACGCTGTCGCTGCTGTTCTGGCTGTGGCTGGACATGCGGCGGCGTACCGGCATCGTGCAGCCGCCGCCCGGTGCGACCGCGACGCTGGCGCTCGACGGTGCGCGCCGCGCCGCAGTGGTCGCAACCGTCGTGGTCGCACTGCAGATCGCGCTCGGCGGCTGGACCAGCAGCAACTACGCGGCGGTCTCCTGCCCCGACTTCCCGAAGTGCCAAGGGCAGTGGGTGCCGGAGAACATGGACTACGCCGATGCCTTCGTGCTCTGGCGCGGCCTCGACATCAACTACACCGGTGGCGTGCTCGAGCATCCGGCACGCGTCGCGATCCACTACACGCATCGTCTCGGCGCGATCGCCGCGACGCTCGCGGTGCTGTTCGCGGCCTGGCTCGCGCTGCGCGCCGCGCCGACGGCGCTGGTCCGCAACGGCGCCTGGTGGGCGATCGGCGGTCTCGCGCTGCAGCTGCTGATCGGCATCTTCATGATACTCGAGGCCTTTCCGCTGACGCTCGCCACCGGCCACAACGGCGGCGGCGCATTGCTGCTGCTGACGATGCTGGTGCTGAATCGTCGCCTGAGGGAGGCCTGACGCCTTGGCCACGTCGCCCGCCGACGCCGTCGCCGCGTCACGCACCACCTGGCGGCACTACTACGAGCTCACCAAGCCGAAAGTAGTGCTGCTGATCGTGTTCACGGCGATCGTCGGCACGCTGCTGGCGACGCCCGGCATGCCGCCGCTCGGCGCGCTGGTCTGGGGCAATCTCGGCATCGCGCTCGCGGCGAGCTGCGCCGCGGCGATCAACCACGTGCTCGACCAGAAGATCGACGAGAAGATGGCGCGCACGCGCCACCGGCCGCTGCCGACCGGTTCGGTCAATACCGTCCAGGCGCTGGCTTTCGCGGCTGTGCTCGGCATCGTGTCCATGCTGATGCTGTGGTTCCTGGTGAACCCGCTGACCGCGGTGCTGACCTTCCTCTCGCTGATCGGCTACGCGGTGATCTACACCGCCTGGCTCAAGCGCGCGACCTCGCAGAACATCGTGATCGGCGGTGCCGCCGGTGCGGCGCCCCCGGTGCTCGGCTGGGCGGCGGTCACGAACTCGATCGATCCGAACGCGCTGCTGCTGTTCCTGATCGTCTTCATCTGGACACCGCCGCACTTCTGGGCACTGGCGATCGCGCGCCGCGACGAGTACGCCCGCGCCGAGATCCCGATGCTGCCGGTGACCCACGGCATCCCGTACACCCGTCTGCAGGTGCTGCTGTACACCGTGCTGCTGGTGCTGGTGACCCTCATGCCGTTCCTGACTGGCATGAGCGGCCTCATCTACCTCGCCACGGCGCTGGTGCTGAACGGCATCTTCCTGTACTACGCGCTGGCGATGAAATTCACCGAGCGCAGCGAGCTGCCGATGCGCGTGTTCAAGTTCTCGGTGCAGTACCTGATGTGGCTGTTCATCGCGCTGCTGGTCGACCACTACGTGCCGACGACTCAGCTGCTCGTGCAGGCGCCCTGACGCTCCACGACCGCACGCGGCCCAGGACGACTTCAGGCGAAGACTTGGGCCCAGTCGATCGCGCAGTCGGGCAGGGCGGCAGGCGCGACGCGCTCGCCCGCGGCGGGGCACATCGACACACCATAGCCTTCGGCACCAGGCTCGCGACGGATCTCGAGCGCCCGGCCGGGCACGTCCAGCAGCCAGTATTCCGCGATACCTTGCCGCGCGTACAGCTTGGCCTTGCGGCCCCGGTCGTAGGCCAGGGAACTGTCTGCGACTTCGATGGCGAGCCAGATGTCTTGCGGCCGTGGATGCTGTTGCCGGAAGCGGTGGCCGTGAGGCGGGAGCACGACGAAATCGGGCTGGGGTGCGGTGAAGTGGGACAACACCACCGTGCTCTGGCACCAGACGATTGCACGAGCACGCGGGATGGCGTCGATCAGCAGCCGGTTCAGCTCCCCCACGGCGGAGCAATGCGGCGGATTGGGCGGCGGCATTTCGAGGATCTCTCCCTCGATGAGCTCCACCCTCGTTTGCTCGCCCCACTCGTTCTTGCGGAAAATGCCGGCTTCGGCCATCCGGAAGAAGCGCGGGACGTCGATCTTGAAAGGACTCGGGTCGATCACGGTGCTCATCGGGCGACAGGGTCGCTCGATCCTCGAACGCCAGCGATCCCGATAATTCGCCTGTTTGCCCGGAAACGCAACCGATCGCGGCGCAGCCTTCAGCCGCGGAACAGCCGGTCCGCGACGAACGGGTTGCTGCGACGCTCCTCGCCGAAAGTCGAGGTCGGCCCGTGGCCGGGCAGGAAGGTGACGTCGTCGCCGAGCGGGAACAGGCGCTCGCGGATCGAGGCGAGCAGCTGCGCGTGGTTGCCGCCGGGGAGGTCGGTGCGACCGATCGAGCCGGCGAACAGCACGTCGCCGACGATCGCGAAGCGGCTCGGCGCGTGGAAGAACACGACGTGCCCCGGCGTGTGGCCGGGGCAGTGGCGCACCGCGAGCCTGAGCTCGCCGACCCGGACCTCGTCGCCATCGACCAGCCAGCGCGTCGGCTCGAAGCTCTCGGCGGCACCCAGGCCGAACATCTGTGCCTGCTGCGGCAGCCGCTCTATCCAGTAGCGATCGCCTTCGTGAGGCCCCTCGATAGGCGCGCCCGTGCGGCGCGCCAGCTCGGCGGTCGCGGCAGCGTGATCGAGGTGCGCATGCGTCAGCAGGATGCGCTCGAGCTCGAGGCCTTCCTGCTCGAGCACCGGCAGCACGCGATCGAGATCGCCACCGGGATCGACGATCGCCGCGCGCCGCGTGCGCTCGCACCACAGTACGGAGCAGTTCTGCTGGAACGGAGTGACGGGAACGACGGCGATCTGCATGGCAGTCGTCATTATGCCCCAGCACGACCGGCCGGACGCCGCATCCCTTCGCAGCGCATCGGCTTCGAGCCGTCGACGCTCGGCGCACCGCAACGCCGGGCCAACGCGGCGATTTCGGCCTCCATGGCATGCGCGAGCGGCTACCGACGCTGCGCGGCTCGATGCGGCTCCGCTCCGCGCCGGGATCGGGCACACTCCCGACCCTGAACCTGCCGATGCAGCGGGAGGCCCCATGATCGTCGAGCGTCTCTGGCCCGGGAATGCCTACCGCAACTTCCACTACCTGATCGCCTGCGGCGAGACCGGCGAGGCGCTGGCCGTCGACCCGCTCGACTGGCAGCTCTGCCTGGGCCGCGCGCGCGAGCGCGGCTGGACCATCACTCAGATCCTGAACACCCACGAGCACCTCGACCACACCGGCGGCAACGAGGGCCTGCGCGCCGCGACCGATGCGAAGCTGCTGGCGCATGCGGGCGCCGCGGGCCGCATCGGCGGCGTCGACCGCGGTCTCGCGCGCGGCGACGTGATCCGCATCGGCCGCAGCGCCGAGCTCGAATGCCTCGACACGCCCGGCCACACCATGGCGCACGTCTGCCTGTTCGCGCACGCGCCGCAGCCGGCGCTGTTCTGCGGCGACACGCTGTTCAATGCCGGCGCCGGCAACTGCCACAACGGTGGCTCGCCCGAGAAGCTCTACGAGACCTTCGTCGACCAGCTCGCGAAGCTGCCGCCCGCGACGCGCATCCATCCCGGCCACGAATACCTCGGCCGCAACCTTGCCTTCACGCTCGACCGTGAGCCCGGCAATGCCGATGCCGCACGCATGGCCGCCGACACCGCGTCGCTCGATCCGGCTGCGGCGCCGGTGACGACGCTCGCCGACGAAATGCGGATCAACACCTTCTTCAGGCTCGGCAGCCCGGCCGTGATCGCGGGGCTGCGCGCCAGGTTCCCGGAGCTGCCGGAGCGGCCCGATCCGCAGACCGTGTTCGTGAAGCTGCGCGAGCTGCGCAACCGCTGGTGAGAGCGACCGGGGTACCGGCCACGCAGCGCATCGTGACCCTGATCATCCGCCGCAGCGAGGCCGTGGGCAGAACTCGCTCCTCGCAGGTCGAGGCGCATCGGCCCGGGCGCGCGCCTGCCGAGGAACGACCACGACCATGAGGCTGCAGCTCTTCGCATACGGCTTCCGGACGTTCTTCTTCGCCGTCGGCTCGAGTGCGCTGCTGCTCGTGCCGATCTGGGCGGCCAGCTTTGCGTTCCAGTGGCCGCTCGGGACCGACTGGCCGCCGGCGTCGTGGCACGGCCACGAAATGCTGTTCGGATTCGTCTGTGCGGCCATCGCCGGCTTCCTGCTGACGGCGGTGCCGAGCTGGACGGGGCGGAAAGGCTTCGGCGGCGCTCCGCTGGTGCTGCTGTCCGCAGTCTGGCTGCTCGGCCGGCTGGCCGCCGGCAGCTCGGCGTCCTGGCCCTTCGCGGCGGTGGCGGTCGCGGACCTGGCCTTCTTGCCCCTGCTGGCCGCATTCCTCGCTCCACCGCTGATCCGCGAGAACAACCGCAACACGCCACTGCTGTTCGTGCTGCTGATACTGTGGCTCTGCAACGCGACCTTCCACCTCGGTCTGTTCCGTGGCGACGCGCTGCTCGCCAGGCAGGCCCTGCTGGCGGGCATCGACGTCGTGCTGATCCTGGTGACCGTGGTCGGCGGGCGCCTCCTGCCGTCGATCACGACCTCGTCACTGCGGCAGCGAGGCGCGAAGCAGGTCGTGCGCGCCGCGCGCGGCACGACTGCGATCACCGTCGCGCTGATGATCGCGGTCGCAGCCGTCGACCTGATGCACTCCGGGAGCGCCATCGCCGGATGGGTCGCACTGGCCGCCGCCGTCGCCCAGGGCGCGCGCCTCGCAGCGTGGCAAGGTCTTCGTTCGCTGCAGGATCCGCTGGTCTGGATCCTCCACCTCGCCTATGCCTGGCTGCCTCTCGGTCTCGTGCTGAAGGCGCTGGCGCTGCTCACCGACCTGACCGTGGCGGCCCACTGGCTGCACGCACTGACGATCGGTGTGATCGCGACCATGATCCTCGGCGTGATGACGCGCGTGGCACTCGGCCACACCGGCCGTCCGTTACGTGCCCACGCGCTGACCACGCTGGCCTACGGGCTGCTGGCGGCCGCGGCGCTCGCGCGTGTCTTCGGCGCGCAGCTTCCATGGATCGGCTATCCCGCGCTCATCGCCCTGAGCGCAGCACTGTGGACGGCGGCCTTCGGACTCTTCCTCATGGTTTATGGTCCGATCCTGCTCGCACCTCGCGCGGACGGGAAGCCGGGTTGATCGAACGACCTGTCGCAGGTCGTCACGAGATGGTGCCTGTGATCGGATGACACGAGCCAGGCCGCCAGTGGGCCGAAAGATGCCCCCTCACGTCGGGCTGCATCCCAACGCTTCAGGAGTCGTGACGGCATGCTCGAGGCTTCGCCTTCTTCGTCATCACGCTCCCCGGCTTGCCAGTCCCTTGACGAGGCCGCGTCGGATTGTAGATAAGCGTTCCCGGATGCAGCATGCGCCGCCGTGCCATATGGATGTGCAGAAATGCACAAGCTGAACTGGGACGATCTCAGGATATTTCTCGCCGTCGCACGTACCGGCCGCTTCGCTGCGGCCGCGAGCCGGCTCGGCATCGATCATACGACGGTAGCGCGACGCATCGGCGCTCTGGAGGGGGCGCTCGGCACGACGCTCATCGCGCGCTCGCCACATGGAGCGGAGCTCACGACGAGCGGAAAGAAACTGCTCGAGTACGCCGAGCGCATGGAAAGCGACGCCATTCGCGCCTGCGAGTCGCTCGACGAGACGGCCTCGCAGATCTCCGGGACCGTGAGACTCGCGACGCCCGAGGCATTCGGAAGCTGGCTCGTCGCGCCGAACGTCC
>JADLDF010000128.1 GCA_020846815.1 Gammaproteobacteria bacterium
CTCGATCGGCGGGCGGCCGTCGCGGTCGAGCTTGTTGATGAAGGTCATGATCGGCGTGTCGCGCAGCCGGCAGACCTCCATGAGCTTGATGGTGCGCTCCTCGACGCCCTTGGCGCAGTCGATGACCATCAGCGCCGAGTCGACCGCCGTCAGCGTGCGGTAGGTGTCTTCGCTGAAGTCCTCGTGGCCCGGCGTGTCGAGCAGGTTGACGATGCAGTCGCCGTAGGGGAACTGCATCACCGACGAGGTCACCGAGATGCCGCGCTGCTGCTCGAGCCGCATCCAGTCCGAAGTCGCGTGGCGCGCGGCCTTGCGGCCCTTGACCGTGCCGGCCATCTGGATCGCGCCGCCGAACAGCAGCAGCTTTTCGGTCAGCGTGGTCTTGCCGGCGTCGGGGTGCGAGATGATCGCGAACGTCCGGCGCCGAGCGATTTCCTGCTCGAGCGTCAGCATGTCGAAGGTCCTTGGAAGAACTAGGGGGGCGTCAACGCGAGCCGCAGCACCGCCGCGTCCTCGCGCCCGTGAGTCGCCTGGTAGTAGCCGCGCCGCACCCCGACCTGCTCGAAGCCGAGCGTCTGGTAGAGGCGGATCGCGGTGGTGTTGCTGGGGCGCACCTCGAGGAAGGCCTCGGCCATTCCGAGCGCGCGGGCGCGGTCGAGCAGATAGCGCAGGAGCTGGCGCCCGATGCCGCGGCAGCGGTATTCGGGGCGCACGCAGACGTTGAGGATGTGGGCCTCGCCGGCGCCGGTGCTGACGATGCCGTGGCCGATGACGACGCCGGCGCATTCGACGACGCGGCACAGGTAGCCGACGCGCACGCAGTCGCGGAAGATGCCCTCGCTCCACGGAAACTGGTACGAGGCGCGCTCCACGGCCGCGACCGCGGGCACGTCGTCGTCGAGCATCGCGCGGATCTCGATCTCTGGCACTGGCTGCAGGAGTTCGGGTGCGGTGGCCATCGATGCGGAGAATTGCGGTTCAGGAGGCGCCCTGCGAAGCCCGCTCGCCGAACACGCGCCGCGCGAGCTTCAGGTCTTCCCAGGCCTTGCGCTTGTCTGCCGGTGAGCGCAGCAGGTAGGCGGGATGATACGTCACGATCACCGGTAGGTTCAGCCGGCCGGCGTGGTGCACCCGGCCGCGCAGCCGCCCGAGCGGCGCATCGGTGCCGAGCAGGTTCTGGGCCGCGATCCGGCCGACCACCAGGATCAGCGTCGGCCGCAGCAGCTCGAACTGCCGCTCGAGGTAGGGACGACAGGCCGCGAGCTCTTCGGGGCGGGGATCACGGTTCTGCGGCGGCCGGCACTTGATCATGTTCGCGACGAACACGCTCGGGCGCGGCAGCCCGATCGCGGCCAGCATCGCGTTCAGCAGCTGGCCGGCCAGCCCGACGAAGGGCTGTCCCTGCCGGTCCTCCTCGGCTCCCGGAGCCTCGCCGACGACCATCCAGCGCGCCTGCCGGTCGCCGGAGGCGAACACGGCCTGGGTGCGCCCGCGATGCAGCTCGCAGCGCGTGCAGGCGAGCACCTGCTGACGCAGGCCCTCCCAGTCGGCCGCGACGGGCTCGGCCGTGGCGGTGGCCGGCGTCGGTACGGACGCCGTCACGATCGACGGCGCCGAATGTGCCCCCGGCGCGCCGCCCGGCAGCGCCGCGCGCGGCACCCAGACGTCGATGCCCAGCACCTCGAGGTAGCGGGCGCGCCGCCCTGGATCGGTGCTCACGCGGCGGGCGGCTCGGCCGCATCGCGCCGGCTGCGGAACAGGCGCCGGCCGATCCAGAACAGCGGCGCGGACAGCGCGTAGGTCGTGAACATCGCCAGCAGCATGGTCGGTGGCTCGGCGGCGATCAGCGCCAGGAACACCGGCACGATGATGAAATAGGCGAACTTGACGCGCCGGTCCCAATCGACCTGCTTCATGCTCGGGTAGGCGAAGCCCGACACCATCAGGGCGCCGGCGATGGCGGAGATGGAGAAGGTCAGGATCAGCCCGGCCAGGCCCGGCTCGCGCCACTCGCTCGAGAACCAGACGAAGGCCGCGACGATGGCCGCGGCCGACGGGCTCGGCAGCCCTTCGAAATAGCGCTTGTCCGCCGTGGACGCGCGGGAGTTGAAGCGCGCCAGGCGCAGCGCCGCGCAGACGGCATAGAAGAACGACGCGATCCAGCCAAAGCGGCCCCAGGCATCGCCGTACCCCGCAATCCGCTCCACGCCCCACTGGAAGGCGACGATCGCCGGCGCGAGCCCGAAGGCGACCATGTCCGCCAGGCTGTCGTATTCCTTGCCGAACAGGCTTTCCGTGCGGGTCCAGCGCGCGACCCGCCCGTCGAGGCCGTCGAAGATCATCGCCGCGAACACCGCCGCGCCGGCACGCGAGAAATCGCCGGTGATGGCCGCGACGATCGCGTAGAAGCCGCAGGCGAGGCAGCCCGTGGTCAGCAGGTTCGGCAGCAGATAGACGCCGCGTCGCTGCGGCGGGCCGTCGGGGCGGTTGGGATCGGAATGGGGTTCCACGGTACGGCGCGCAGGAAAGGCTCGAGCCATGATAGGGGCACAGCACCGCCGCTCACAACGGCCTCGAGGCGACCCATGACACCCTGCGTGCGCTTCCTTAACATGGCGCACCCTTCCCCCACAGCCCCCAGGCCCCGCATGCGCTGGTCCCGTTACCCGATCACGACCGTCAAGGAAGTCCCCGCCGAAGCCGAGGTGGTCAGTCACCAGCTCATGCTCCGCGCCGGCCTGATCCGCCGCCTCGCCGCCGGCATCTACACCTGGACGCCGCTCGGCCTGCGCACGCTGCGCAAGGTCGAGGCCATCGTGCGCGAGGAGATGGACCGGGCCGGTGCGCTCGAGGTGCTGATGCCAGCCGTGCAACCCGCCGAGCTCTGGCAGGAGTCCGGCCGCTGGGACCAGTACGGCCCCGAGCTGCTGCGCCTGATCGACCGCCACGAACGGCCGTTCGTGATCGGCCCGACACACGAGGAGGTCATCACCGACCTGGCGCGCCGCGAACTCAAGAGCTATCGCCAGCTGCCGGTGAACTTCTACCAGATCCAGACCAAGTTCCGCGACGAGATCCGCCCGCGCTTCGGTGTCATGCGGGGCCGCGAATTCCTCATGAAGGACGCCTACTCTTTCCACGCCGACGCGGCCTCGCTCGAGCAGGGCTACGCCGCGATGCGCGAAGCCTACCTGCGGATGTTCACGCGCATGGGCCTGGAGTTCCGCGTGGTGCGTGCCGACACCGGTGCGATCGGCGGCAACGCATCGGAGGAATTCCAGGTGCTCGCCGACTCGGGCGAGGACGCGATCGCGGTCTCGGACGGCGCCGACCAGTACGCCGCCAACGTCGAGCTCGCGCCGGCGCTGCCGCCGGCCGCACCCCGCCCCGCCGCCTCGCAGCCGCTCACCAGGATCGCGACGCCGGGCCAGAAGACCATCGCCGAGGTCGCCGCCTTCCTCGGGCTCGAGCCCACGCGGCTCGTGAAACTGCTGATGGTCGAGGGCAGCGGAGGCGGCGTGGTCGCGTTCGCGCTGCGCGGCGACCACGAGCTCAACGCCGTCAAGGCGCAGAAGCTCGCCGGCGTGGCGAGCCCGCTGCGCATGGCCGGGCCCGAGGCGATCCGCGCCGCGACCGGCGGCGAACCCGGCTACCTCGGTCCGGTGGGCCTGAAATGCCCGCTGTACGTGGATCATGCCGCGCTTGCGCTCGCCGACTTCGCCTGCGGCGCGAACGAGAAGGACGTGCACTTCACCGGCGTGAACTGGGGCCGCGACCTGCCCGAGCCGCAGGCCGTCGACGTGCGCAATGTCGTGCCCGGCGACCCGAGCCCGACCGGTGAAGGCCGCCTCTCGATCCGCCGCGGCATCGAGGTCGGCCACATCTTCCAGCTCGGCACCAAGTACAGCGAGGCGCTGAAGGCCAGCGTGCTCGACGAGGCCGGCAAACCGGTGCTCATGACCATGGGCTGCTACGGCATCGGCATCACGCGCATCGTGGCTGCGGCCATCGAGCAGAACCACGACGCCGCGGGCATCGTCTGGCCGGCGCCGCTCGCGCCCTTCCAGGTCGTGCTCGTACCGCTGAACGCCGCGCGCTCCGAGCGCGTGCGCGACAAGGCCGAGAGCCTGTACGGCGAGCTGACCGCGGCCGGCGTCGAGGTGCTGTTCGACGACCGCGACGCGCGGCCGGGCGTGAAGTTCGCCGATGCCGAGCTGCTCGGCATCCCGCACCGCCTGGTCGTCGCCGACCGCGGCCTCGATGCGGGCCGGCTCGAGTATCGCCACCGGCGCGCCGGCGCCAACGAGGACTGGCCGGTCGAAACCGCGGTCGAGACCCTGCTGGCGCGGATCCGCGCGGGCTGACGCGCCCTCGCGATGCGCGCGCGCACCTGCGCCCTCGGACTCGTGCTGCTGCTCTGCGGCGTGGCCGGCACGGCGCGTGCCGACCAGCAGCGCGACCCGGAGCTGCGCGCCGTGGTGCAGCGGGCGATCGCCGAGGCCGAGTGCTTCCCCGACGAGTTCGAGGCCGAGGTCTGGTACAAGATGATGGAGCCGCGGCTGCGGCGC